>NZ_JBSFTS010000039.1:0-38779 GCF_053591375.1 Streptomyces sp. NPDC003034 | reverse complement strand
GTTCTCGTTTCGTGTGGTGTTGTAGTGTCCGGGGTAGTGGGCCGGGGGGGCCCCCCCCCCGCGCCGGCCCCCCCCCCCCCCGCGCGAGTCGCCGTCCATGATCATCCCGTGCGGTGCCGGCACCGCACGGGTATGCGGGGTCCTGGCTGGAAGCCGCCGTGGGCATGGCAGGCTTGGGGCATGGCCGCTCAGATTTATCCCAGCATCCTGTCCGCCGACTTCTCCCGACTCGCTGAGGAAGCGAAGGCCGTCGAGGGGGCCGACTGGCTGCATGTCGACGTCATGGACAACCATTTCGTCCCCAACCTCACCCTCGGCATGCCGATCGTCGAGTCCTTGAGCAGGGCGACGGACATCCCGCTGGACCTCCACCTGATGATCGAGGACCCCGACCGCTGGGCCCCCCAGTACGTGGAGGCCGGCGCGGGCTCGGTCACCTTCCACGCGGAGGCCGCGGCCGCGCCCGTACGCCTGGCGCGGGAGATCCGGGCGAAGGGCGCGCGGGCGTCGATGGCGCTCAAGCCCGCGACGCCGATCGAGCAGTACGAGGACATCCTTCCCGAGCTCGACATGCTGCTGGTCATGACGGTCGAGCCGGGCTTCGGCGGCCAGCCCTTTCTCGACATCATGCTCCCCAAGATCCGGCGTACCCGGGAGCTGATCGCCAAGCACGGTCTGGAGCTGTGGCTCCAGGTGGACGGCGGGGTCTCGGCCTCGACCATCGAGAGGTGCGCCGAGGCGGGCGCCGACGTCTTCGTCGCGGGCAGCGCGGTCTACGGGGCGGTCGACCCGGCCGCCGCCGTGCGTACGCTGCGTGAGCAGGCGGACGCGGCGCTCGCCCTCGCGCCGTGGGCGTGCGACCACTGAGCCAAGCGTTGATGAACAGCTCGGTGAACGCAGGCCGTCCGGGCTGATCAACCGCCGTTGGATCTGACAGGATGAACGGCGAGTCGAGAGTGTGAACACGAGCGTGTGAACAGCAGTGAGGAGAACGCGGTGTCTGCAATGTCGGCGGGACGGTCAGCCCTGCGGATGGGACCCGCGGAGCTGGTGCAGGCGGCGGCCATGGCGCGCCGCTTCTACCTGGAGGGCAAGTCCAAGATCCAGATCGCCGAGGAGTTCGGCGTGAGCCGCTTCAAGGTGGCCCGCGTCCTGGAGACGGCCCTCGAACGGGACCTCGTACGCATCGAGATCCGGGTACCGGCCGAACTGGACGCGGAGCGCTCCGACGCGCTCCGCGCCCGGTACGGGCTGCGGCACGCGGTCGTCGTGGAGTCGCCGGCCGACGCCACGGAGGACGCCCCCGACCCGGAGAACCTGGGTGCGGTCGCCGCCGACCTCCTCGGTGAGCTGGTCAACGAAGGCGATGTGCTGGGACTGGCATGGGGGCGCTCGACCATTCACATGGCGGCATCCCTGCACCGGCTGCCGCCGTGCACCGTGGTGCAGCTGACCGGCGTGTACGACGCGGGGACCGCCGAGCGCGGCTCCGTGGAGGCCGTACGGCGGGCCGCGCAGGTCTCGGGCGGGGACGCGCACCCCATCTACGCGCCGATGCTGCTGCCCGATCCCGCCACCGCGGCGGCGCTGCGCGGCCAGACCGGGATCGCGCGCGCCTTCGAGTACTTCGACAAGGTCACCGTCGCGGCCGTCTCCATCGGCTCCTGGGAGCCGGGGATCTCGACGGTCCACGACATGCTGAGCGACGAGGAGCGGGCCCACTACGCCTCGCTGGGCGTGGCGGCCGAGATGTCCGCCCACCTCTTCGACTCCGAGGGCCGGCGGGTCGGGCGCGACCTCGGCGAGCGCTGCATCACCGTGGAGGCGGACCGGCTGCGCCGGATCCCCGAGGTCGTCGCGATCGCGGGCGGACTGCGCAAGGCCTCGGCGATCGGGGCGGTGCTGCGGTCCGGGCTGGTGACCAGTCTGGTCACGGACACGGCCGTCGCCGATTACCTGCTCACCGAGTCGGCCCCGGGCGTGCGGCCGGCGCTGGAGCGGGCAGACCCGGACGACTGACCGGGCCCGGCGCTGCTTGACCGCCTGAGCGCCTGAGCGCCTGAGCGCCTGACCGCCCGCCCCGACCGGCCCGCCCGGGCGAGCCTGACCTGTCCGGCCGAGCCCGATCGCCCCGGTTGTCCGGGTCCGAGGCCACCGCTGGTGCGGATGGTGCCGGAATTGAGATCCGAACGGCGGCCCGCGAGGCGGCCCGCTGGGCGCATACTGGTTCCGATGACTAAGTCAGCAGTACCTCGCCGCCATTTGCCGTCCAGCCCGTTCAAGGCCCCCGTGGAACCGCCGCTCCGGCAGTTCAGCGTCGGCGACCGGGTGTCTCACGATGAGCACGGCCTCGGCCGTGTCGTCGGTATTGAGGAGGGGATCGCCGTTCTCGTTGACTTCGGCTCGGTCCAGAAACGCATCCTGAGTCCCTACACCAAGATGGCCAAGCTCTGAGGCCAGTGGGCGATTCGCGAGCGAATCGGATGTTTGGCACGATCGGTGCATGATCTTCGGGAACGTGCCCCGGTCGTTGCTGCGCTTGCTGGGGGCTGTGTTCCTCTGCGCCGCGCTGGTCGGTGCGGTGGGCTGCGGCGGGAAGAAGCCCGCGCCCGCCGCCAGCGCCAGTACCGGCGCTGATCTGAGCGCGGGATCAAGCACGCCACCCAGCGCTCCACCGCGTGCGCCCCACGGTGCGTCCAGTGCCGCCCCGAGCGCCGTCCCCGAGTGGGCGAAGGGGATGCCCACCGTACGGGCCGACGCGCTGCCGGGGCAGGCGCGCGAGGTGCTGGCGCTGATCGACCGGGGCGGGCCGTATCCGTACCCGCAGGACGGGACCGTCTTCGGGAACTTCGAAAAGGTCCTGCCCGCGCAGAAGCGCGGCTACTACCACGAATTCACCGTGAGGACTCCGGGAGAGCGTGACCGCGGGGCCCGTCGGATCGTGACCGGGCAGGGCGGGGAGTTCTACTACACGGACGACCACTACCGGACCTTCAAGGCGGTTCTCCGATGACCCTGCACGCGCAGCCCCTCGCACCGGCGCTCGCGGCCGCGGAGAAGGCCGGCTGGACGACCGTACGGCTGGACCTGGACGGCGTACGCGGCAAGGCCGGGCTGATGGCGCGGTGCGGGGACGCGCTGCGGGCGCCGGAGTGGTTCGGCGGGAACTGGGACGCGCTGGCGGACGCGCTGCGCGACCTGTCGTGGCTGCCGGGGGCTCCGGGGCGGCTGGTGGCCGTGACCTCGTGGCGGGAGTTCGCCGCCGCGCGGCCGGCCGACTGGGAGACGCTGGTGGAGATCCTGGAGGAGGCCGTCGACTTCTGGCGTGCGCGGGCGCGGGAGCGGGAGGGGGCGCCGGCGTTGACGGTCCTGCTGGCCGGGCCGGCCCCCGCCGGGCGGGCCGCGCCGTCGCCACCGGAGGTCCCGTAGGTCCCGTAGGACCCGTAGGACCCGTAGGAAACGACCAGGCGGCCCGTTATGTCCTGGACGATCGGCCCGGACGGCATAAGGGCCGGGACGTGGGAGAATGAAGTACGTGCGTTTCCTCGGCTGCCCTGACGGGCAGGACGGGCCCCTCCGAATCGACTGGGATGTTCAGCACGTGCGTTTCCTCAATGACCTGAAGCCGCCGTACGATCTCACGTACGACGATGTGTTCATGGTGCCGAGCCGCTCCGCGGTCGGTTCCCGCCAGGGCGTCGACCTGTCCGCGCCCGACGGCACCGGCACCACCATTCCGCTCGTCGTGGCGAACATGACCGCCATCGCGGGCCGCCGGATGGCCGAGACGGTCGCCCGCCGCGGCGGGCTCGTCGTCATTCCGCAGGACATCCCGATCGAGATCGTCACCGACGTCATCTCCTGGGTGAAGACCCGCCACCTCGTGCTCGACACCCCGATCACGCTGGCGCCCGGCCAGACCGTCGCCGACGCGCTGTCGCTGCTGCACAAGCGGGCCCACGGCGCCGGTGTCGTCGTGGACGGCGAGAACCGCCCGATCGGCGTCGTCACCGAGCACGACCTGAGCGGCGTGGACCGCTTCACCCAGCTCTCCGAGGTCATGTCGAAGGAGCTGCTGCTCATCGACGCCGACATCGACCCCCGCGAGGCCTTCAACAAGCTCGACGCCGGCCACCGCAAGGTGGCCCCGGCCGTCGACGCGGACGGCAAGCTCGTCGGCATCCTCACCCGCAAGGGCGCCCTGCGCGCGACCCTGTACACCCCGGCCACCGACGCCAACGGCAAGCTGCGCATCGCGGCCGCCGTCGGCATCAACGGCGACTTCGCGCAGAAGGCCAAGCAGCTGCTCGACGCGGGCGTGGACACGCTCGTCATCGACACGGCGCACGGCCACCAGGAGTCGATGATCAACGCGATCAAGGCCGTCCGCGCGCTGGACCCGCAGGTCCCGATCGTGGCCGGCAACATCGTCGCCGCCGAGGGCGTCAAGGACCTCATCGACGCCGGCGCGGACATCATCAAGGTCGGTGTGGGCCCCGGCGCCATGTGCACCACCCGCATGATGACCGGCGTCGGCCGCCCGCAGTTCTCCGCGGTTCTGGAGTGCGCGGCCGAGGCGAAGAAGTACGGCAAGCACGTGTGGGCCGACGGCGGTGTCCGCCATCCGCGCGACGTGGCGATGGCGCTGGCCGCCGGAGCGTCCAATGTGATGATCGGCTCCTGGTTCGCCGGGACGTACGAGTCCCCGGGCGACCTCCAGCAGTCCGCCGACGGGCGCCTGTACAAGGAGTCCTTCGGCATGGCCTCCGCGCGCGCCGTGCGCAACCGCACCTCCGAGGAGTCCGCCTACGACCGCGCCCGCAAGGCGCTGTTCGAGGAGGGCATCTCCACCTCGCGCATGTTCCTCGACCCGTCCCGTCCGGGCGTCGAGGATCTGATCGACTCGATCATCGCGGGCGTCCGCTCTTCTTGCACCTACGCCGGTGCGGGCTCCCTCGCGGAGTTCGAGGAGCGGGCCGTGGTGGGCATCCAGTCCGCCGCCGGTTACGCCGAGGGCAAGCCGCTGCACGCCAGCTGGAGCTAGGCTTCGCCCGTGGCCCCGTTCCTCCCTGTGGAGGACCGGGGCCACCGGCGTATCCGGGGAGGCGCGGGAGCGTGGCAGCGGGGCGCGCGGAGGGCCGGTCAGTGCCCGGCGAGCCGGCCGCCCGGCGGTGAACTGTGCACCCCGGACCGGTACTTGGGAATGCGCAGGGTGATCTTCATGCCGGCGCCGACACCGGTCTCGATCACCAGCCCGTAGTCGTCCCCGTACACCTGCCGCATGCGCTCGTCGACATTGGGCAGCCCGATGCCGGCGGAGGATCCGCCGCGCTCCCCGGCCAGGATGCGCCGCAGCAGGGCCGGATCCATTCCGACGCCGTTGTCCTCGATGGTGATCACCGCCTCGGCGCCGGCGTCCCGGGCGGAGATGCTGATCCGGCACTCCTCGGTCGAGTCCTCCAGGCCGTGCTTGACCGCGTTCTCCACCAGCGGCTGAAGGCACAGGAAGGGCAGCGCCACCGGCAGCACCTCCGGCGCCACCTGGAGCGTCACCTTCAGCCGGTCCCCGAACCGGGCCCCGGCCAGCGCCAGGTACTGCTCGATGGAGCGCAACTCGTCGGCGAGGGTGGTGAAGTCGCCGTGGCGCCGGAAGGAGTAGCGGGTGAAGTCCGCGAACTCCAGCAGCAGATCCCGGGCCCGCTCCGGATCCGTCCGCACGAACGAGGCGATGGCGGCCAGCGAGTTGAAGATGAAATGCGGCGAGATCTGCGCCCGCAGCGCCTTGATCTCCGCCTCCATGAGCCTCGTCCGCGAGCGGTCCAACTCCGACAGCTCCAGCTGTACGGAGACCCACCGCGCGACCTCGGTCGCGGCCCGCACCAGTACCGCCGACTCCCGGGACCCGTAGGCCACCAGCGCGCCCAGCATCCCGTCCTCGCCGGTCAGCGGAGCCACCACCGCCCACTTCAGCGGGCAGTCGGGCCGCTCGCACCCGGTCCGCACGCTCTGACTGCGCCCCGATTCCAGCATCTGCGCCACCCGGGCCATCGCCCGCCGCTGATGGTGGTCCGCCCCCGGGCCGTCCCAGGCGAGCACCGCCTCCCGGTCGGTCAGGCACAGCGCCTCCGTGCCCAGCAGCGACCGCAGCCGCCGGGCGGCCTTGCGTGCGGCGTCCTCGGTCAGGCCGGCGCGCAGCGGGGGAGCGGCCAGCGAAGCGGTGTGCAGGGTGTGGAAGGTGGCCCGCTCCACCGGCGTGCCGAGGTCCAGCCCGGCCGCCCGCTCACCGCGCCGGGTATGCCACCGCCCCGCCGCCCACCCGGCGCCCAGCAGCAGGGCCGCGCAGGCCACCGCCAGCAGGGCCGGCGCCACCCCGGTCACCGCCCGCCTCCCGCGCGGTCCACGGCCACGTCCTCCGGCAGGTGCAGCCGGGCCAACACGGCCGCCGTACCGCGCGGTACCCGCGAGGGGGTGGCCAGCGAGACCAGCACCATGGTCAGGAATCCGAGCGGCACCGACCACGCGGCCGGCCACGCCAGCAGGGTGTGGGTCCAGCCCGCCGGGGCCAGCCCGGCCCGCGTGGCCAGTACGGCGCCCAGCGCCGCGCCGCCGCCCGTGAGCAGACCGGCCACCGCCCCCGGCGGAGTCAGCCCGCGCCACCAGATGCCCAGCACCAGCAGCGGGCAGAACGACGAGGCCGAGACGGCGAAGGCCAGGCCCACCGCGTCGGCGACCGGCAGGTGGCGGGCGGCCACGCTCCCGGCCAGCGGTACGAGGACCGCCACGAGCACCGCCAGGCGGAAGCTGCGCACCCCGCGCATCGGCAGTACGTCCTGGTGCAGCACCCCGGCCACCGCCATGGTCAGCCCCGAAGCCGTCGACAGGAAGGCGGCGAAGGCGCCCCCGGCCAGCAGCGCCCCCAGCAGCTCGCCGAGCAGCCCGCCCAGCATCCGGTCGGGCAGGACGAGCACCGCCGCGTCCGCGTCTCCGGTGAGGGCCAGTTCGGGGGCGTAGATCCGGCCCAGCGCCCCGTACACCGGCGGGAGCAGGTAGAAGGCGCCGACCAGCCCGAGCACGACGAGGGTGGTCCGCCGCGCCGCCCGCCCGTTGGGGCTGGTGTAGAAGCGCACCGCGACGTGCGGCAGCCCCATGGTGCCGAGGAAGGTGGCGAGGATCAGGCCGTACGTCGCGTACAGCCGGTGCTCCCGCCCGCCCTCGGACAGCGGCTGGGACCAGCTGGACACGCCGGGACCGGCCTCCGGGCGGGTCTGCGGGACCGCCGTCCCGGGGACGAACTCCAGCCGCGCGCCCGCCCGTACGGTGTGCTGTCCGGCGGCGAGGGTCACCGTGGCGGCCTCGTGCGTACGCCCGTCGACCCGGCCCGTCACGGTCAGCGTGAGCGGTGCGTCCAGGGTCAGCCGGACGTCCTCGGCCAGGGTGACCGAGGTGTGGGTGCGCAAGACGGCCGGCGCGTCGAAGGTGGCGCGCGGAGCGCCGTCCCCGGCCCAGGCGGCGATCAGGAAGAAGGCGGGGACCAGCAGGGCGGTGAGCTTGAGCCAGTACTGGAAGGCCTGTACGAAGGTGATGCTGCGCATGCCGCCGGCGGCCACGGCCGCGCTCACCACGGAGGCGACGACCACCCCACCGGCCCAGTGCGGGGCGCCCGTCAGGATCTCCAGGGTCAGTCCCGCGCCCTGCAGCTGGGGCAGCAGGTACAGCCAGCCGACCCCGACGACGAACAGCACCGCGATCCGGCGGACCGCCTGCGACTCCAGGCGGGCTTCGGCGAAGTCGGGCAGCGTGTAGGCGCCCGAGCGGCGCAGCGGGGCCGCGACCAGGACCAGCAGGACCACGTACCCGGCCGTGTACCCCACCGGGTACCAGAGCATCTGGGGCCCCTGGAGCAGCACCAGCCCCGCCACGCCGAGGAAGGAGGCGGCGGAGAGGTACTCCCCGCTGATGGCCGCCGCGTTCAGGCGCGGGCCGACGGTGCGGGAGGCGACGTAGAAGTCGGAGGTCGTCCGGGATATCCGCAGACCCAGCGCGCCGACCAGGACCGTGGCCAGGACGACGACGGTGACCGCGGTCAGCGCGTACGTCTGGTTCACCGGGCGGTCCTTCGGCGGGGCTGGGCGGTGGCGCGGCGGCGGGCAGGGGCGAACCGGAGTCTATGCACCCCCGCGGACCGCGCGACAGACATGATCCGGCCCCGGCCCCGGCCCCGGCCCCGGCGGGCTCGGGCCGGGCGGGGCGGTCGTGCGGTCCGTGCCCGGCCGCCGGAAGGCACGAGAAGACCGGAGCTCCTGCCGTTCGGGGGCGCGTGCCTCGCGTCCGGGCGCGGGCCGCGTGTGCGCGGTGCGGAACGCGGGGCGGCGCGTGGGCGGTTCAGGTCGCGGGGTCCCGGTGCTCCGCGCAGTCGCGCAGGGCGATCTCCAGCTCCACGTACGACTCCTCCGCGCGCCGGAAGGCCAGCGTCAGCGCCGCCTCCGCGCGGGGCGGCACCTGGCGCCGGACGTCCTCGCCCGCCTCGTACAGGACGTCGGCCCAGCGGGCGGCCGCGCTGCGCAGCCCGGCCAGCAGGGCCTCGGCCTCGGCGGGCCCGGCAGGCTGGGTGCGGGGCAGTCCGGTGAGCGCGTCGAGCAGCGCCTGCATCTCGGACATCAGGCTCCCCCCCCCGCGCACCGGAAGATCCACGATACGTGCGGCCGCGGGCCCGGACGGCCCGGTGCGCGTCCGCTGCGGCCGACGGCCCCGGCGGATCGCCCTACGCCCCTCGCCGTGCGACGAACGGCACGGGAACGGGCGCCGGACGGCTGGGGAACGGGCGTCGGGCGTGCCGGGCGCGGGGCGTCGGGCGGCTCGGGAACGGGCCTCGGGCGGGTGGGAAGCGGGCGTCGGGGTGGCCGGGACCGGCGCCGGGAAGCGCGCCGGGCCGTCGACCGGTGGGCGCTCGGTGGGTGGCGCCCGGTGGGTGGGCGCCCGCCGGTCAGCCCGTGGCCCGGCTCATCAGCAGGTCCCGCAGCTCTCGCGCATGCCTGCGGCTCACCTGTAGTTCCGCCGAACCGACCCGGACGCTGGTCGTACCCGCGTCCAGCCGCAGTTCGTCGATCCGGGCCAGGGCCACGAGATGGCGGCGGTGGATCCGGACGAATCCGCGCGCTGCCCAGCGCTCCTCCAGCGTGGACAGCGGGATCCTGACGAGGTGGCTGCCCTCGTCGGTGTGCAGCCGGGCGTAGTCGCCCTGCGCCTCGACGTAGGAGATGTCCGCGATGGCCACGAACCGGGTGACCCCGGCCAGTTCGACGGCGATCTGGTCAGCGCCGCGGTCGGCGGCGACGGTGGGCCCGGGGCCCGCCCGGCGCGCCCCCGCCGCGGCCGGGACGGCCTGCGCGGCCCCGGCCCCGGCTGCGGCCCCGGCGGGCAGCCGCTCCGCCGCACGGTCCAGCTGGGCGCAGGCCCGCCGGACGGCCTCGGCCAGCCGCTCCGGACGCACGGGCTTGAGTACGTAGTCCACGGCCTTGAGGTCGAACGCCTGCACGGCGAAGCCCTCGTGCGCGGTGACGAACACGATGAGCGGCGGCCGCGCGAAGCCGGCCAGCAGCCGCGCGATGTCCAGTCCGGTCAGTCCCGCCATGTGGATGTCGAGGAAGACCACGTCGATGCCGTCGGCGCCGTCCGGACCGCCCTCCAGCGCCCGGGTGATCCGGCGCAGGGCCTCGGTGGCGTCCGAGGCGCCCTCCGCGCTGTACACCCGGGGGTCGGAGCGCAGCAGGTAGAGGAGCTCCTCAAGGAGCGGCTTCTCGTCGTCGACGGCCAGTACGCGCAGCATGCGGCCGAGTCTAGGTTTCGCCCCCGCCGGGACGGAACGGTCCGCGGATCCCGTCCCGGCGGGCGGGCAGAGCATCCCCCTCCCTCACCCCGCGCCGCATCCGGTCCGGCGCAGCGCCGTGGCCACGGCGAGACCCAGTACCCGGTGTCCGGCGTCATTGGGGTGCAGGCCGTCCGCCAGGTGCTCCGGGCCCAGCAGGTCGCGGCCCGGGAGCAGGGTGAGGCGGTCGTCCCCCGCGGCGATCCGTTCCCGGGTGGCACGCTCCATGGCCTCGCGCAGGGCGCCGAGGGTGGCGCCGAGCCGGTTCGGGGTGCGCTCCGCGTCGGGGCGCAGGACGGGGGAGACCAGCAGCAGCGGGGTGCGCGGATGCCCCTGCCGCAGCAGGTCGAGGAAGCTGCGCGTGGTCTCGTACAGCAGGGGCGCCGAAAAGGGCACGCCGGTCCAGCAGTTGGTGCCGAAGGCGAGGGTGAGGGCATCGGCCGGCAGGCTCGCGAGCTGCTCGGCGACGGCCAGCTCGCCGCGGGCGGCTCCCGCGTAGCCGAGGTTGACGGTGTCCCAGCCCAGCGCGCGGCCGGTGACGGCGGGCCAGCCGTGCGCGGGCCGGGTGGACCACCAGCCCTCGGTGATGGAGTCGCCGTGCACCACCCAGCGCGGGGCGGCGGGTGCCGGGGTGAGGGGACCGCCGATCCCGCGCAGGCCGAGGATCAGCGGGGACCGCGTCTCGGGCGGGTGGATGGTGAACGGCCCGCGGCCGCCGCGCAGCCCGATCCGTACGACGGACTGCGCGGCCGGATCGGTGAACACCTCGGTGACCACCCCGTGCCGGTCCCACAGGGCGAATCCATGGGCGAGGTCGCGCAGGGCGTCGGTGGGGCCGGGCGGGACCGCCCGGTAGCGGATCTCCACCGCCCGCGCGGCCTCGGTGGTGAACTCCAGGCGCACCCCGATGGGCAGGGCGGCCCGTTCGCCGGCGTCCCAGGGCAGCCGCATGGTGTCGGCGGGGTCGGCGCGCACCGGGCGGCCGTCGTCGAGCCAGGCGACCCCGCGCAGGAAGGGAGCGGGATCCTGCCAAGGGCCGTGGCCGCCGCTGCCGCCCTGCCCGCCCTGCCCGCCAGGGCGGCCCTCGTCACCTCGGCGGTCCCCGTCACCTCGGCCGCCGCCGCCTTCAGCGCCGCTGCCGCTGCCGCTGCCGTCCTCATCGTCGCGGTGGTCGTCGTGCTCGGTCACTCTTCGCCTCCGGTCGTCGGTTGGGGGAGTCCTGCCCCGACACGTACGAGGCCACGGCCGAGCCGGGAAAGTCCGGGGCAGTCGCTATGGCACCGCCTCCCCGGCGACCTGGCCCGGCGGGGCCGCCTGCCGCCCCCCTTTCCCGCGGGCGGCGAGGCGCCGACCCCGGTGCCGCCTCCGTCACCCGTACCCAGCGCGCGCCGGTGCGATCACCGCCGAGCCGCGCCGATCAGAGACCGGCGCGGCGGCCGCCTCCCTACGCGGGTACGGGGAGGGCGTCCCGTGCGGGGCCACCCTCCCGCACCCCTCGCCCCGAGCCTCCGGGCCATCCGGCGCCCGGACGCGCGCGAGGGCTGCGCGGCGCGCTGCGGCACGTCCTTCGGGGTGCGGATTCGGGTCCAGGGCGGCACCGTGCAGTAGAGCTGACGATGCGTCAATAACAGCCGTCGCGGCGATCTGCGCAGCGATCGATCATCGGCGCGCAACGAAGGACCATCCGGGACAGATCCACGCAACGATCGTGCGCCAATGTGCAAGGATGGTGCATTACGGGCGGTATCACTCAGCTCGTAGGCTCACTCGCTGTACGTGGAGTGGCGTGGACCGCCTGCTCGGCGGTTCCGTGTCCAGGCTCTGCCTGCTCTGCTCCGGACCGCTGCGGTCGATGCCTGTCAGTCCCCATCCGCAGCGACGAAGGAGTACCCCCGTGCTCGACCACGGCCAGGCGCCACCACTCACCAAAGAGCCCCGCAAGCCTGCCCACCCGCTGCTCCGCCGCAAGCCGGTCGAGCAGCTGGTCGCCGAGGGCGGTCAGGGCGAGGGCGGCGCGCTCAAGCGCTCGCTCACCATGTGGCAGCTGACCATGATCAGCATCGGCGCGACCCTGGGCACCGGCATCTTCGTCGTCCTCGGCGAGGCCACGCCGATCGCCGGCCCGGTCGTCTTCATAGCCTTCATCGTCGCGGGCCTGACCGCGCTGTTCTCCGCGCTCTCGTACGCCGAGCTGGCGGGCTCGATCCCGGTCTCGGGATCCTCGTACTCGTACGCCTACGCCACCATGGGCGAGCTCGTCGCCTGGATCTGCGGCTGGTGCCTGATCCTGGAGTACGGCGTCTCCGTCGCGGCCGTCGCGGTCGGCTGGGGCCAGTACCTCAACGAGCTGCTCGACGGCACGCTCGGCCTCACCATCCCCGAGGGCTTCTCCGCCCCGCTGGGCGAAGGCGGCTACATCAACCTGCCGGCGCTCGTCGTGGTGCTGCTCTGCATGGTCTTCCTGCTCCGCGGAGCCAAGGAGAGCGCCCGGATCAACTCGATCATGGTGGGCGTCAAGATCTTCACGCTGGTGCTCTTCTGCGTCATCGGCTTCCTGGGCATCAAGGCCGGCAACTACACCCCGCTGGCGCCGCTCGGCATCACCGCGATCAGCACCGCCGCCGCCATGCTCTTCTTCTCGTACATCGGCTTCGACGCGGCCTCCACGGCCGGCGAGGAAGCCAAGAACCCGAAGAAGGACCTGCCCCGCGCGATCATGCTCTCGCTGCTGATCGTCACCGCGCTGTACTGCCTCGTCGCGCTGGTCGCGGTCGGTGCCATGCCGTGGCAGGACTTCGAGGGCAGCGAGGCCGCGCTGGCCCAGATCATGCAGAACGTCACCGGCCACAGCTTCTGGAGCGTCATCCTCGCCGCGGGCGCGGTCGTCGCCATCGCCAGCGTCGTCTTCGCCGTGCTCTACGGCCAGACCCGCATCCTCTTCGCGATGGCCCGCGACGGCCTGATGCCGAAGGCCTTCGCCAAGGTCGACGCGAAGACCGGCACGCCGCGCGTCAACACGATCATCGTCTGCCTCTTCTGCGGGATCCTGGCCGCCACCATCCCGCTCGGCGAGCTGGCGAACGCCACCAGCATCGGCACCCTCTTCGCCTTCGCGCTGGTCAACGTCGCCGTCGTCATCCTGCGCTACAAGCGCCCCGACATGGACCGCACCTTCAAGGTCGCGCTCTTCCCCGTCACCCCGATCCTGGGCTTCCTCTTCTGCGCCTACCTCATGACGGAACTGCCGATGTCCACCTGGGTCGTCTTCGGTGGCTGGATGGTGGTCGGGCTCGTGATCTACTTCCTCTACGGCATGCGCCGCTCCAGCCTGGCCACTGTGGCCGCCGCGACCGCTTCGGCCGCGGAGGCCGCTGAATAGAAGTGATTCACCCCCCGTGCGACTGAACGATCTCGACGAACGCATCGTGCACGCCCTCGCCGAGGATGCCCGCCGCTCCTTCGCGGACATCGGCTCCGAAGTCGGGCTCTCCGCCCCCGCCGTGAAGCGGCGGGTGGACCGCCTGCGGGCGGAAGGGGCCATCACCGGCTTCACCGTCCGCGTGGACCCCGCCGCCATGGGCTGGGAGACCGAGGGCTTCATCGAGATCTACTGCCGCCACAACACCTCGCCGGACGACATCCGGCGAGGTCTGGGGCGCTACCCCGAGGTGGTGTCCGCGTCGACCGTCACCGGCGACGCGGACGCCCTCGTCCAGATCTTCGCCTCCGACATGCGCCACTTCGAGCGGGTGCTGGAGCGGATCGCGGGCGAGCCGTTCGTGGAGCGCACCAAGTCGGTACTGGTCCTCTCGCCCCTCCTGCGCCGCTTCACCTCGGGCGCGCCTGCCTAGGCCCCTGTCCGGGCGATCTCCGCGGGCCCGCGCTGCCTGGCACGGCACCTCAGGCCCGGGCCGATACGGCGACACCCGGGCGGGCCAGCAGGGTCTGGCGCTCCTCCTCGGTGCAGCCGCCCCAGACCCCGAAGGGCTCCCGGGTGCGCAGCGCGTGCTCCAGGCAGGCCGCACGCACCGGGCACCCCGCGCACACCCGCTTGGCGGCCGCGTCCCGCTCCTCGCGGTCCTCGCCCCGCTCACCGGCGGGATGGAAGAACCGGCCGGACCCGAGCTCCCGGCAGGCCGCGCGGGTCTGCCACTGCCAGTGGTGGTGCGCGGCGCCGGGCAGGCGTGAGACATCGGTCATGGCAGTTCCTCTCCGTGGGTTGCTGCGCGTTTGACCGCTCGGCGGCCCCTGAAACCCGCGATGGCCGCACCCCGCGAGGCCGCCCCCGGGGCGGCGCCCGCACCCACCGCGCGGGCTTCCTGCCCGAGCGCTGCCGGAGGCGCACCGGGGGGTACAGAGGGCTCTACGGACCCCCACGCAACGAATCTCCGCCCCCGCGCCGGAACACGCAACGAATCGCTGCGCGCAGCGCAACAGTCATGGCTTGTCGCCGTCCACGGCGCGAACGTACCGTCTTAGGACAACCCCACCCCTCCTGCCACAGAGGTACGCCCATGCCCCCGCTGCGCATCGCCCTCCTCCAGAGCTCCGGACGGCTCGGCGACACCGCCGAGAACCTCAAGGCGCTCGACGAGGCCGCGGCGCGCGCCGCACAGGGCGGGGCCGGGCTCCTCGTGACCTCGGAGATGTTCCTCACCGGCTACGCCCTGGACGTCCAGGACATCGCCGGCCTCGCCGAACCGGCCGACGGCGCGTCCGCCCACGCCATCGGCATGATCGCCCGCCGCCACGGGGTCGCCGTCCTGTACGGCTACCCCGAGCGCGCGGGTACCGCCGTCTTCAACGCCGCGCAGCTCATCGGCCCCGACGGGGCCGCGCTCGCGAACTACCGCAAGACGCACCTCTTCGGCTGCTTCGAACAGGACGCCTTCACCCCGGGCGACACCCCCGTCGTCCAGGCGGACCTCGGCGGCCTCCGCGTCGGCCTCATGATCTGCTACGACGTGGAGTTCCCCGAGAACGTCCGGGCCCACGCGCTCGCCGGTACCGACCTCCTCCTGGTGCCCACCGCGCAGATGCACCCGTTCCAGTTCGTCGCCGAACAGCTCGTCCCCGTACGGGCCTTCGAGAACCAGATGTACATCGCGTACGTCAACCGCACCGGCCCCGAGGGCGAGTTCGAGTTCGTCGGACTCAGCTGCCTCGCGAGCCCCGACGGGGTCACCCGTACCCGGGCCGGACGCGGCGAGGAGCTGGTGTTCGGCGAGGCCGACGCCGAGCTGCTGCGGGCCTCGCGCGAGAACAACCCGTACCTGCGCGACCGCCGCCCCGGGCTCTACGCCTCCCTCGTCTGAGACCTCTTCTTCCCCCAGCCCTGCCGCAAGCCCGCAAGGAGCCGTACCCCCATGACGTCCACGGTGCCCACCGCCGTCCCGCACAACGCCGGACAGCCGCCGATCACCATGTTCGGCCCGGACTTCCCGTACGCGTACGACGACTTCCTCGCCCACCCGGCGGGTCTGGGCCAGATACCGGCGACCGAGCACGGTACGGAGGTCGCCGTCATCGGTGGCGGGCTGTCCGGCATCATCTCCGCCTACGAGCTGATGAAGATGGGCCTCAAGCCCGTCGTCTACGAGGCGGACCAGATCGGCGGCCGGCTGCGCACCGTCGGCTTCGAGGGCGCCGGCACCGAGGAGCTGACCGCGGAGATGGGCGCCATGCGCTTCCCGCCGTCCTCCACGGCGCTCCAGCACTACATCGACCTCGTCGGCCTGGTCACGGAGCCCTTCCCGAACCCGCTGTCCGAGGCCACCCCCTCCACGGTCGTGGACCTCAAGGGCGAGTCGCACTACGCCGAGACCATCGCCGACCTCCCGCAGATCTACCGGGACGTCGCCGCCGCGTGGAACGACTGCCTCGACGAGGGCGCCGACTTCACCGACATGAACACCGCGATGCGGGAGCGGGACGTCCCGCGCATCCGCGAGATCTGGGCCAAGCTGGTCGAGAAGCTCGACGACGAGACCTTCTACGGGTTCCTCTGCAAGTCCGAGGCCTTCCAGTCCTTCCGCAAGCGCGAGATCTTCGGGCAGGTCGGCTTCGGCACCGGCGGCTGGGACACCGACTTCCCGAACTCCATCCTGGAGATCCTGCGCGTCGTCTACACCGAGGCCGACGACCACCACCGCGGCATCGTGGGCGGCTCGCAGCAGCTGCCGCTGCGCCTGTGGGAGCGGGAGCCGGAGAAGATCCTGCACTGGGCGCAGAGCACCTCGCTGTCGTCGCTGCACGGCGGTACGCCGCGTCCGGCGGTGACCCGCCTGCACCGCACGGCCGGCAACCGCATCACGGTCACGGACTCCTCCGGCGACATCCGCACCTACCGCGCCGCGATCTTCACGGCGCAGTCCTGGATGCTGCTGTCGAAGATCGAGTGCGATGACACGCTCTTCCCGATCGACCACTGGACGGCGATCGAGCGCACCCACTACATGGAGTCGTCCAAGCTGTTCGTCCCCGTGGACCGGCCGTTCTGGCTGGACAAGGACGAGGAGACCGGGCGCGACGTCATGTCGATGACGCTGACCGACCGGATGACCCGCGGCACCTACCTGCTGGACAACGGCCCGGACAAGCCCGCCGTCATCTGCCTCTCGTACACCTGGTGCGACGACAGCCTGAAGTGGCTGCCGCTGTCCGCGAACGAGCGGATGGAGGTCATGCTGAAGTCCCTCGGCGAGATCTACCCCAAGGTCGACATCCGCCGCCACGTCATCGGCAGCCCGGTGACCGTGTCCTGGGAGAACGAGCCCTACTTCATGGGCGCGTTCAAGGCCAACCTCCCCGGCCACTACCGCTACCAGCGGCGCCTGTTCACCCACTTCATGCAGGACCGCCTCCCCGAGGACAAGCGCGGCATCTTCCTCGCGGGCGACGACATCTCCTGGACGGCCGGCTGGGCCGAGGGCGCCGTCCAGACCGCGCTGAACGCGGTGTGGGGCGTCATGCACCACCTCGGCGGCTCCACGGACGCCACCAACCCCGGCCCGGGTGACCTCTACGAGGAGATCGCCCCGGTCGAGCTTCCGGAGGACTGACCGCCGTCCTTCCGGCCCCGCATGCCCGGGCCGCCGCCGTGCGCTGGAGACCGCACGGCGGCGGCCCGTTTCCATGCGCGGGGCCGGCGCGGGCGGGCTGGCCGGGCCGGGAAGGCTACGGGGCTCAGGCCGGCGTACGCACGGGCCGCACCGGGATCCGGCCCGTCGGAATCAGGAGACAGCGGCCGACCAGGCCGACGCCCGCGTCCAGGGAGCCCCGGAACTCCTCCGCCAGCTCGGGCGAGCGGCGCAGGGTCCAGAGCAGGCGGGCCGCCGCCCAGGCGCCCGCGCGGGCGCGCTCCAGGCTCCAGGAGCCGATCAGGTGGGTCAGCGGGTCGGCGATCTCCAGGAGGTCGGGGCCGGGCATCAGCTCCTCGCGGATGTGCTCCTCCAACGAGACCAGGGTGTCGCCGACCCGGTCGAAGTCGGCTTCGAGGGCGGCCGGTTCGCAGTCCAGGGCGCGACACGTGGCCACCACCGCCAGCGCCAGGTCGTGCCCGATGTGCGCGTTGATGCCGGCCAGGGCGTGCTGGAGCGGCCGGACGCCGGGGTGGCGGCGGTACTGGAACAGCGGCCGCCAGCACGCGGGCACCGACCGGTCATCGTCGGCCGCCGCTTCCACCGCCCGCAGGTAGTGCTCCGCGAACCGCACGCTGAGCATCCGCGCCGCCCTGGGCACGGGGAAACCCCCGCGCTCGATGCGGCCGTGCAGCGTCTGCGTCACCGTCAGGTACACCCGGTTGAAGACGGCGACGCCGTCCTGCGCGGGGAGCCGCTCGTCCAGGGCGCGCATCCGCGCGAGCACCGCTTCCATGGGACGCAGAGTCGCAGGTGCCGGCGCCGATCCGGGGAACTTGGCCGCACGCTTCCCCGGTTCGGGCGAAACCCCGTCAACGCGGCGTGTCCCGGCCGCCCTGTTCGTCGTAGGCCGAGGTGCCCGCGTCGAGCAGCGGCTCCTGCTCCTTGAGGTGCGCGGGGGCGAAGTACCGCAGCGCGTGGTAGCCGGTGATCACCACGATCGTGCCCAGCGCGATGCCGCCCAGCTCGAAGCTGTCGGTGATGTGCAGCTCGACCCCGCCGACGCCGCTGATGATGCCGGCCGCGGCCGGCACGAGGTTCAGCGGATTGCGCAGGTCCACCCGGCCGTTCAGCCAGATCTGGGCGCCGAGCAGGCCGATCATCCCGTACAGGATGACGGTGATGCCGCCGAGCACCCCGCCCGGGATCGCGGCGACGACCGCGCCGAATTTGGGGCACAGCCCGAAGAGCAGTGCGAAGCCGGCGGCCGCCCAGTAGGCGGCGGTGGAGTAGACCCGGGTGGCCGCCATGACGCCGATGTTCTCGGAGTACGTGGTGTTCGGCGGGCCGCCGACCGCCGTGGACAGCATGGACGCGGCGCCGTCGGCCGCGATGGCGGTGCCGAGCTTGTCGTCTATCGGGTCACCGGTCATCTCACCGACGGCCTTGATGTGGCCCGCGTTCTCGGCGATCAGCGCTATCACCACGGGCAGGGCGATCAGGATGGCCGACCATTCGAACTGCGGGGCGTGGAAGGTCGGCAGGCCGATCCAGTCGGCCCGGCCCACGGCGGCCAGGTCCAGCCGCCAGTGGTCCACGGCCTCCGCCCCGCCGACCGGTGAGTGGATCTTGCCGAAGAGCAGGTCGAGGACCCAGGAGAGCACGTACCCGAAGATCAGTCCGAGGAAGATCGCGATCCGCGACCAGAATCCGCGCGGCAGACCACGGCGAGGCCGGTGAACAGCATGACCAGCAGCGCCGTCCACTGGTCCTGCGGCCAGTACGTCGAAGCGGTCACCGGCGCCAGGTTGAAGCCGATCAGCATGACGACCGCGCCCGTGACCACCGGCGGCATCGCCGCGTGGATGATCCGCGCGCCGAAGCGCTGGACCGCGAGGCCGGAGAGGAACAGCGCCGCGCCGACGACGAAGACGGCGCCGGTGACGACGGCGCTGTCCCCGCCCGAGGCCCGGATCGCGGCGGCGACGCCGACGAAGGAGAGCGAGCAGCCCAGGTAGGAGGGGACCCGGCCGCGCGTCGCGAGGAGGAAGAGCGCCGTCGCGACACCGGACATCATGATGGCCAGGTTCGGATCCAGGCCCATGAGGACCGGCGCGACGAAACTCGCGCCGAACATCGCCACCACGTGCTGGGCGCCCAGACCGGCGGTCCGCGGCCACGACAGCCGCTCGTCGGGCCGGACCACCGCCCCGGGGGCGGGAGTCCGCCCGTCTCCGTGAAGGGTCCAGCGCACGCCGAGGCCCATGTTCCGCTCCGTTTCTCCGGCTGATCACACACGGAGGCCGCAGCGCGTGAGCTGCCGCTGCGGCCGACGGTGTAAGAACGATGTACGAACAATAGCGAGGTACCGGTGCCATGTTACGGCCCGATAGAGGAGGGTTCGTCCCGATTGGCCGGACCCGTCTCCGTCGCCGTCGGCGCCCCGCCCTGCCCCGCCGCGGGCTTCGGCCGCAGTACTGCGGCCCCCGCGACCAGCGCGAAGGACAGCAGGGTGACCAGTCCGAAGGAGACCACCAGCGAGGTCGCGTCGGCCACCGCCCCGATCGCCGACGGCGCGATCAGCCCCGAGGTGTAGGTGATCGTCGCTACACCGGCGATGGCCTGCGCCGGGGCCGGACCGCTGCGCGCGGCGGCGGCGAAGGCCAGCGGGACCACGACCGCGATGCCGAGCCCGATGAGCCCGAAGCCGGCCAGGGCGGCCGCCGGATGCCGGACGGTGATCAAGAGCAGCCCGCCCGCGGTGGCCAGTACGCCGCTCACCCGCACCGTGAGCACCGCCCCGAACCGGTCCACCACCCGGTCCCCGGCGAGCCGGGCGACGGCCATGGTGAGCGCGAAGGCGGTGGTGGAGGCGGCGGCCAGACCGGCGTCGGTGTGCAGCACGTCCCGGAGGTAGACCGCCGACCAGTCCAGGCTCGCGCCCTCCGCGAAGACCGCGCAGAAACCGATGGCGCCGATGAGCAGAGCGGACCTGGGGGGCAGCGCGAAGTGCGGCGGCGCCTGCGCCTGCGGGGCGCTGCGCAGGTCCAGCACCCGCCGTACGGCGAGCAGTCCGGCCGCGGTCAGGGCGAGCGCGGCGATCAGGTGGTGCAGCCTCGCGTCGGCCCCGGTGTGCGCGGCGACCGTACCGGCAGCGGAGCCGAGCAGCGCGCCCACGCTCCACATGCCGTGCAGCGAGGACATGATCGACCGGCCGAGCCGGTTCTCGGTCTCCACGCCCAGCGCGTTCATCGCCACGTCCGACATGCCCGAGGTGGCTCCGTAGACGAAGAGCGCGGAGCACAGGACGGGCAGGTTCGGGGCCAGGCTCGGCAGGACGAGGGACAGGGTCCACATCGCCAGCAGGGCCCGCAGGGCGGTGCGGGCCCCGAAGCGGTGGTTGATCCGCCCGGCCAGCGGCATCGCGAGCGCGGCGCCGAGGGCGGGAAAGGCGAGGGCGAGCCCCAGGGTGCCCGCATTGAGCTGCGCGTGGTCCTGGATCCAGGGGATGCGGGTGGCGAAGGACCCCGTGACGGCGCCGTGGGCGCAGAAGACGGCGGCGATGGCCGAACGGGCATGGCGCAGTCGCGCCGGGCTGAGGTCGGTTTCCCCGGTCATGACCGTAAACTATCAGGGAGCCTGCCTGATGGTTGATGACTTCCCCCTCCCTAGGATGGGCGCCGTGACTCCCGCCAAGGCCCTCGCCACCTTCGCCACGTTCGCTCCCTCCGCCACGCCCTCCGCCGCCGCCCCCTCGCCCGCCTCGCCGAGCACCGCCCGGGCCATCAACGACCGGCTGGCCCTTCGGCTGCTCCAGGAATCCGGGCCCCTGACGGCCACCCAGCTCAAGACCATGACGGGCCTCTCCCGCCCCTCGGTCGCCGACCTCATCGAGCGGCTCACCGAGGCCGGCCTGATCGAGGTGGTCGGGGAGTCCGGCGAACAGCGGCGCGGCCCCAACGCCCGGCTGTACGGGATCGTCGCCCGCCGCGCGTACCTGGCCGCGCTCGACGTGCGCACGGACAGCGTCACGGCCGTGGTCACCGACCTCCTCGGCCGCCCCCTGGCCGAGGCCGCCCTGCCCGTCGGCGCCCCCGAGGACGCGGTGGCGGCCCTGCTGCGCACCGCCCGCGAGGCCGGGGCGGCGCACCTGCACACCGTCGTCATCGGCGCCCCCGGCCTGGTGGCGCCCGCCACCGGCGAACTCCGCGACACCACCGGCCTGCCCGCCTGGCACCGGCACCTGGTCAACGCCCTCCAGCGCAGCCTGCCCGCCGTGGTGGTGGTCGAGAACGAGACCAACCTCGCCGCCCTCGCCGAACAGCGCCTGGGCGTCGCCCGCGACCTCGAATCCTTCGTCCTGCTGTGGCTCGGCGCGGGCGTCGGCGCCGCGGTGGTCCTGGATGGCCGGCTGCGCCGGGGCGCCTCGGGCGGCGCGGGCGAGATCGGCTTCCTCCCGGTGCCGGGCACCGACGGCCTGCCCTCCGCCACCGACTGCGGGGGCGGCTTCCACGCCCTGACCGGCCGGGACGCCGTGACGGCCCTGGCCGCGGAGCACGGCTTCCGCGGCCCGGCGGAGGAAGCCGTGGCGGGCGCCGCCGGGGAGCCGTTCCTCGATGCCCTCGCCGAGCGGCTCGCGCTGGGCGCGGCGGCCGTCGCGGCGGTCCTGGATCCGGGATGCGTGGTACTGGCGGGCGAACTCGGCCGCGCGGGCGGCCCCGCCCTCGCCGCCCGCGTCGCCCGCCGCCTGGCCACCCTGACCCCCGTTCCCACGGAGGTCCGCGCCACGGCCCTGGGCGGCCCCGCGGTCCTGGAGGGGGCGCGGCTGGCGGCGCGGGAGGCGGCGCAGGAGGTGCTGTTCGGAGCATGAGGGGACACCCGTGCCCCTCGGGCTCGTCCGGGCGGTCGTGTGCGGAGCCGGATGAGGGCTGCGGCGGTTCCAGGGGATGAGGGCCTGGGCGGCGAGGGCGACCGCCGGCGGAGGGGCGCGGGGGATGCGGCCGGGATACGCCCACCGGGTGGTAAGCGGCGCGTTGTGTGGGTCGGACATGACCCGGTGTGCTCCGAAATGCGAAGGTCTTTCGGCATTCACAGCTCTGACCGCACGGCGGCGCCGCTTCGGCGTCGCCCGATCGACGAGGAGAACCCGATGCTCACCCAACTGCACCGGCCGCACCCGGTATCTGTCGCATCGCCGGCCGAGCAGGCGGCGCTGACCGCCCTGCTCGCCGAGGGCGAGATGCCCGTCAGCGACGCGCCGCTGTTCTGCCCGGCCTCGGCCACCAGCTTCCTCATCCTCCTCGGCCCCAAGGAGCCGAAGGAGTAAAGAGCCGCTAGAACCGCACGTTCCGACTCCGCCCGCCGTCACAGGAGACCTCACGCGATGTCAGTCACCGTCGACTCCCTGCGCGACGAGTACGCCGCCGCAGTCGAACGGATGGCGGGTCGTGCCCTCGACGCCCTGACGGGCGGCGGGGGCACGGTCGCGTTCACCCGCGAGCTTTCCAGGGCCGAGCTCGCCGCGGTGCGGGTGCTGGGGCCTGACCTCTTCGCCCCGGCACTCTTCCATCCGGGGCCGCTCGACCCCCACACCGCGCAGGTTGCCGTCGAGGCATGCCAGGCCTTTCCGCCGCCTGCCGGCGGCGACACCGTGCTGACCGGCTGGCACGACTGGGCCACCGGGCAGCTGGCCGCCCGGGCCGGCCTCACCCTCACCATGCCGGCTCCGGACCGTCCGCCCGCCTTCGAGAGCTGGCAGCAGTGGTCACTGGCCATGGCGCGCCTGGCTCCGCTGGCCCTGCCCGGCCTCGACAGTCCACTCCACGAGATGGTCCGAGGAGAGGCTCCGGCTCTGGCCCGCGGCACGGTCCGCGCCATGCTGCGCCGAGATCACCGCACGGCCGCCAGGCTCACCCGCTGGATGGCCTGGCTGCACAGCGCCGGCGTACCGGCCCCTGTGGAGAGCGCGCCGCTCCTCCTGCGCCTGCGCCAGGTCAGTGACGGAAGTGCCCGCGCCACCCTCGACCTGACGCTGGCCCATCGGCTGCTCACCACGGAGACGCGATGACCGACACCGCATTCCTCGCCTCCGTTCAGCAGTGGTCCTCCCGCGCACTGCACTGGCTGCACACCTCGCACCAGCAGGGACACGGCCGCCTCCCGGCAGACGTCACCGTCGACCTGGGCGACCCGAACAACGCCTACAAGCCGCTCGCAGAGGCAGCTCTCGCCGCTTCCCTGATCCTGCGCGAGGGCGTGGCCGGAGCCCACGACATCGCGACGGCGCGCACGATGCTCGACTTCTGCTGGCACCAGCTGCACGACGGGAACCTGCTCTACGAGCGGCAACTGCGGCACATGATGCTCACCGATCCGCTGGAGACGTACGCTCCCTTCGCCCGAGCCGGATACCGGCACCGCCCCCTGGACGAACTGCTCGACTCCTACAGCCGCCTCAAGGCGCCGCACGCCGCCGAGCTCCTACCGAACCGCAGACTGGCGGTGGCCAACGCCCACCGGGTGGTGGGGCTGCCCGTCAAGGCCGACTGGACCGCACTGGCCGCAGCCACCTGGCTCGGAGCCACCCCCGAGCCCTGGGCGATCGACTGGAGCACCGCCTACGCCCTCACCCACACCGTCTTCCACCTCACGGACTGGGGCGCCCGACCTGACGGCCTGCCGGAGCCCATGCGCGACTACCTGCACACCTGGCTTCCCGTATGGGTGGACATCTGGCTGGAGGTCGGCCAGTGGGACCTCGTCGGCGAACTCCTGATCGTCGACTCCTGCATCGGGGAACCCGTCTGCGGCACCGGGCCCTGGGAGCAGCTCACCGCCGTCCAGCACCCGGGCGGGCTGACGCCCCGTGACAGCGCCCCGGTCGCGGAAGACGCGCGGCAGGCGTTCAAGGACCATGAGCACACAGCGGCTGTAGCCGTCATCGCGGGTACCGTCACCCTGTCCAGAACGCTCGGCGCATCCGCCGCGGCAGCATGACCTCGCCCTACCTCACCCCCTTGGTGGCAGCCGTCCCCACCGCCACGGCCGTGACCCTCGCCGTGCTCCACGACGGACACCAGGAGGTGTGGTGCCACGGCCGCGAATCAGCCGCCGGACCACCCACCACACCCGCCACGGCCTACGAGATCGGCTCCGCCACCAAGACCTTCACCGCACTCCTGCTGGCCGAGATGACGGCACGCGGCGAGGTGGGCCTGCACGACCCGGTCCATGCCCACCTGCCCGCCGGATACCGCCTGCAAGGCAGCCACGCGGGCTCGATCACCCTGCTGCACCTGGCCACCCACACCTCCGGCTTGCCCCGCCTGCCCCCGGGACTGCTGGCGCGGGCCCTGCCCAGGTGGTTCACCAACCCGTACAGCGCCTATGGCGATGACCAACTGCTCGAATCCCTGCGCCGCACCCGGGTACGCAACCGCCCCGGCAACCGGCTCCGCTACTCCAACTACGGCGTGGCGCTGCTCGGCCGGGCACTTGCCGAGGCCGCCGGAGTCGGCTACCCGAAGCTGCTGGCCGAGCGGGTATGCCACCCGCTCGGCCTGGCGGCCACCACCTGCGAGCCCGACCCAGTGACCCAGGCCGTCGGCCACCGGCGCGGGCGGCCGCTGCCGCCCTGGCGCATCCCCGGGCTGCCCGCGGCCGGCTCACTCCGTTCCACCGGCACCGACTTGATCCGGTACCTCTCCGCCCACCTGGACCCGCCCGGCACCGCAATGACGGAAGCTTTGCGCGAGGTGCAAAGGCCAAGAGTGCGCCCACCACGATCGGCTGACCAGCTCTGCCTGATCTGGAACCGGCGAGAGGTGAACGGGAGCGACCTGCTGTTCCACTCCGGCGCCACGCGGGGCTTCACCAGCTTCGTCGGTTTCGCACCACAGGCCAAGGTTGCCGTAGCGGCCATGGCCAACACGGGCCCCAGTCGGAACGGCCGTTTCGTGCAGAGCTCCTACTCCGTCCTGCGGCGGTTCGCGGAAGTGGCGGAGCCATGAGGCCGGCGGGAGGACGAGGCGCCCGCCCCGGCGTACGCATGCCTGACCGGATACAGCGCCCGCCGCAAGGGGCGACCGCGCGTCAACGTCCCCGCGCCCGCTCCGCCAGGAACTCCGCGAAGGTGACCCGGCCCGCCACGTGGGAGGGGGTCAGGTTCCCGCCGCGCTTGAAGGCCGTGTACGTCTTCCCCGTGAGCGGCAGCGGAACGATCCGGCGGCGGCGCCCCGTGGCCGCCAGGTAGGCCCGCCCCAGCTCCGGCAGGGTGCGGATCTCCGGGCCGCCCATGTCCGGGACCCGCCCCGCCGGGGTGGGGACCGCCAGCTCGGCCAGCCGGTCCGCGACCTCCTCGACGGCGATCGGCTGCACCCGGACCCCGTACGGCAGCGGCGCCACGGGAAGCTTCCCCGCCGCGTCCACCACCCGCGCCACCAGATCGTGGAACTGCGTCGTCCGCAGGATCGTCACTCCCAGCCCGGACCCCTCCAGCATCCGCTCCACCTGGAGCTTCGTCCGGTAGTAGCCGAGCGGGACCACATCCACCCCGACGATCGAGATGTAGACGATGTTCTTGACGGTCCCCGCCCGCCGGGCCGCCTCGATGAGGTGCCCGGCGGCCGCGTCGTCACCGCCGCGCGGCGAGCTCGCGCAGTGCACGACCACCTCCACGCCCGCCATCGCCGCGTCCAGCCCGCTGCCGTTCCGCAGGTCGACCGGGTGGTCGGGGGAGTGCCGGCTCAGGACGCGTACGTCGTGACCCGCCGCCCGCAGCCGCTCGGTGACGAGCGAGCCGAGGTTCCCGGTGCCTCCGGTGACGAGGATGGTGCTCATGGTGTCCGTCCTTCCCTGACAGGGGTGCCTTCACCAGTGGAGACCGGACAGCCGTCACGTATGTGACAGCTGGCGCTGAAGGAATTCCAGCTTCTGCGGATTCACCACCGTCCGCAGCCCGCTGACCAGTCCGTCCTCGAATTCCACCAGCAGGACCGCCATCGTGCCGAAGAGCAGCGCGGGCGATCCGTTGACCTCCACGACGGTGACCGGCAGGTCCGCCGCGAACCTCTCCAGCGAGCCGATCGCGAAGCGGGCCACCTTGTCCCGGCCCAGGATCGGCCGCCGCGCCGCGCTAACCACGCCGCCGCCGTCCGCCACGTACCGGACGTCCGCCGTCAGCAGCGTCTCCAGCCGGGCGAGGTCCCCGCCGCGGGCCGCCGTCAGGAAGGTCTCCACCAGGCCCTGCCACTGCACCGGGTCCGGCTCGAAGCGGGGCCGCCGCGCGCCCTCGGACACCCGGGCCGCCGCGCGCCGGTAGAGCTGGCGGCTGTTGGCCTCGGAGAGGTTCAGCAGGCCGGCGATCTCCCGGTGGCCGTACGCGAAGGCCTCGCGCAGCACGTACACCGCGCGTTCCACCGGGGTGAGTTGTTCCAGCAGCAGGAGCAGGGCGATGGACACGCTGTCGCGCTGCTCCGCCGACTCCAGCGGGCCCAGCGTCCCGTCAGCGGTGAGCACGGGCTCCGGGAGCCAGGGGCCGACGTACTCCTCGCGGCGGGCGCGGGCGGAGGTGAGGCGGTTGAGGCACAGGCGGGTGACGACCTTGGCGAGCCATGCACCGGGGGCCTCGATATCGGCGCGGTCGGCGGCGCTCCAGCGCAGGTAGGCGTCCTGGACGGTGTCCTCGGCCTCGGCGGCGGAGCCGAGCATGCGGTAGGCGATGCCGAACATCCGGGGCCGGTGCTGCTCGAATTCCGCGACGGGTGCGGTGACATGGGTGCTCACCCGAGCAGCCTGCCAGAGACCCGGCGCCGGGCGTACGCGCGAGGACCCGGTGGCCGCCGGGCCACCGGGTCCTCACGTCTTCACGTTCTCACGAACGGGCCTTCTTCACCCGGCGGGTGTCAGCAGGCGCCCTGGTCCTTCCAGACGCCCCACTCGCCCGTGGTGCCGGGCTCCTCGTTCTGCGTCCACCACTGGGCCTTCCAGCCGCGCCCCTTGTGGGAGACGAGGGTCCCGGCCGTGTACACCGTGCCGGCCACGTAGGCCGGGCCGGTGCAGCCGCCGCCCGGAGGAGGCGTGGTGACCGGGGGAGTCGTCGGCGGCGGAGTGGTGGGCGGAGTGGTGGGCGGCTGGGTGGTGGGCGGGGTGGTCGTGGGCGGGGTCGTGGCGCCGCCCGGCTCCACCACCCTGGCGCCGCGCGCCAAGTCGCCCGCGATGCCGTACGTCCGGCCGCCGAAGGTGACCGTCCAGTTGGACGGGGTGGAGGTCGGCAGGTAGTAGACGAAGTCCAGCTCGGCGGAGGCGCCGGGGGCCAGCGACTGCCAGGCCGGCAGTTTCAGCGAGACCCGGTTGTAGATCCCCTTCAGCCCGCCCACGTTGGTGCCGGTGTGGTCGCTGCGGACGATCGTGGTGTTCCAGCCCGACTGGTCCTTGGCGTTGGCGGGCGCGGAGGAGGAGTAGTCGAACTGGAACTCCGTACCGCCCGGCAGGGTCGCCGCCGTGTTGTTGGTGATCTTCAGCTTCGGGCTGATCGGATAGTTGGAGTCACCGAGCGGGAACTTCCCGAACTCCGCGTCCACCTTGATCGCCTCGGTCGGCATGGTGATCGTGGCGCGCTTGGCGCCGTACGGGGGCGCCGACTTGAACTTCTGGTACATCGCGTCGGTGAGGGTGTCGCCCATCTCGTACTGGCCCTTGGCCGCGTTGTAGGAGTAGTCGCCCGCCAGCTCCCAGACCATCGTGCCGCCGATGCCGTTGGCGACCACGTAGTCGGCCTTGGCCTTGACCGACTGCTCGTCCTCGGTGGAGAGGAAGACCTTCTTCTGGGCGTTCCACAGCCACGGCGCCACCAGGGTGGAGTCGTACTTGCGGGCGTAGGCGCCGGTCAGTGTGGTGCCCGCCGGGAAGCCGTACTGGGCGGCGTAGTCGCCGACGACGCCCTTCTCCAGGTTCTTCGCGTGCCACATCGGGTTGGAGCCCGCGGGGGATTCGGCCCCGTTGGTGTCCTTGTCGTGCCACAGGTTATCGATGCCGACCGCACCGTCGCCGCACTTGGTCAGGCCCGCCCCGGCCGGGCAGGTGGTCGCGGGGGCCTTGCCCCACAGGCCGTCGGAGCCGCCCTGCACGTTCTTGAAGCCGCGGGTGTAGTACGGCAGGCCGATGTTGATGCGCCCGCCGGGCATGGAGCCGCGGAAGTAGTGGTAGGCCCAGTCCGTGTTGAGGTAGCCGATGCCGCCGTACTGGGAGGTGGAGTAGACGCTCGCGGCGGCCAGTTCGCCGTCCTTGCCGTCGTCGAAGAGCGAGGCGTTGGGGCCGACGTACTCGTTCCAGGCGCCGTGCAGGTCGTAGGACATGATGTTGACGTAGTCCAGGTACTTCTGCGTCTGGAACGTCTCCATGCCGCGCAGCAGGTAGCCGGAGGAGGGGGCGGCGACGGAGAGCAGGTAGTGCTTGCCGTCGGCGGCGCCCGCGCGGTCGAGCTTCTCGCGCAGGGACTTCATCAGGGCCGCGTAGCCCTTGACCAGTCCGGCGCGGCGGGCGTTGGCCAGTTGCCAGTCCAGCGGGTTGCCCGCGTCCTTCATGGTGGTGGGGTACTCGTAGTCGATGTCCACGCCGTTGAAGCCGTACGTGCGGATGAACTCGACCGAGGAGTCCGCGAAGGTGTCGATGCCGGCCTGGTTGACGGAGCCGTCGGCGTTGGTGGCCATCGAGTAGAAGCCGCCGGAGGCGACCCGGTTGCCGTCGTCCCCGAAGTAGCCGCCGGTCTCCGCCCAGCCGCCGACCGAGATCAGCGTCTTGACGTCCGGGTGCTGCTTCTTGAATTTGGTCAGCTGGTTGAAATGGCCCTTGTAGGGGAGCGCGGGGTCCATCTCGGCGCCCGCGACGCCCGGCCAGGTCATCCCGGTGGCGGCGTTCTTCGCGTTGTCCGCGCCCACCGAGATCCTGTTGTCGGCGCCGACGTGGGCGAAGGCGTAGTTCAGGTGGGTGACCTTGGACCACGGGATGTCGTGGGCGAGGTAGGCGGGGGCGCCGTCCTTGCCGGTGCGCCAGCCGGTGAAGTAGCCGATGACGCGGCGCTGGTGGTCGGCGCCCATCTTCTCGCGGCCTTCGGAGTCGTAGACCGAGCAGTACGGGACCTGGACACCGGGGGTCTTGTACAGCCCGTCGGGGCGACAGCTCTCGTGGTCGGCGGCGTGCGAGACGCCCGCCGAGAGCCCGCCCGCCAGCAGTCCGGCGATCGCGGCGCCGGATGCCAGGAGCATCGCTCTCGTACGTGTGGGGGACGGCATGGTGCCTCCTGGGGAGGGGAGGATGGCAGGAAACGACAGGGCACAACAGGCAGAGGGGTAGCGCTGGTCGGGCCCGTGAGGTGCGCAGATCTGACGGGCCGTTCGCGGCAAGATGAAGGGAACGTTAAGAGGACTAGACCAACCCGTCAATAGGTCTGGACCAACCGCGGGTCCACTTGACGGACTCCGCGCCGAACGGCCCCTTGTGATCCAGGCCACATCCCTTCACCCGCATGGCCGCCGAGCGCCCATGGCAAACTGGCTCCAGTACCAGTAAGCAGCGCACTCCGGGGTCGGTGTAATTCCGAACCGGCGGTTATAGTCCGCGACCCGTCCGCAGCCAGCGGCCGGTTGACCAGGTGAGATTCCTGGACCGACGGTTAAAGTCCGGATGGGAGGCAGTGCGCGGCGGGCCAGTCACCGGTACGCCGCCGTCGGCGGTTCATCGGCGCATCCCCACGGATGCGCCCGATCGGACCGTTTCCCGGCCTCGGCGTCCCCCGTGCGCTGTACCGCTTCATCTGTCGTATCCCGACAGGCCCCGGAGTCCGTGCCCGATGAGGCAGGAGGACCCGGTGGCGACAGACGCCGCGCACGCACTACCCGGCACAGCCGCACTCCACATGCGCCGAGCCGTCGGGCTCGCCGCCCGCGGGCTCGGCTCCACCAGCCCCAATCCGGTCGTCGGCTGCGTCATCACCGACGCCGCGGGCAGCGTCGTCGGCGAGGGCTGGCACCAGCGGACCGGCGGCCCGCACGCCGAGGTCCACGCCCTGCGCGAGGCCGGCCCCGCCGCCCGCGGCGGCACCGCCTACGTCACCCTCGAACCGTGCAACCACACCGGCCGTACGGGGCCCTGCGCCCAGGCCCTGATCGACGCCGGGATCGCACGCGTGCACTACGCCGTCCCCGACCCGAACCCCCAGGCGGGCGGCGGCCACGTCACCCTGCGCGCCGCCGGCGTCGCCACCGAGGCCGGCCTCCTCGCCGAGGAGGCCGAGGCCGGCAACGCCGCCTGGCTGACCTCCGTACGCCTGGGCCGCCCGTACGTTCTGTGGAAGTACGCGGCCACCCTCGACGGCAGGGTCGCCGCCGCCGACGGCAGCAGCCGCTGGATCAGCTCGCCCGAATCCCGGGCCGACGTCCACCGGCTGCGCGCCGAGGCCGACGCCGTCGTCGTCGGCTCCGGCACCCTGCGCGCCGACGACCCGCACCTCGCGGTGCGCGGACCCGCCGGCCCGGGCGCCGCCGGCCAGCCGCTGCGCGTCGTCCTGGACACCCACGCCACCATCCGGCCCACCGCCCGCGTCCTGGACGGCGCCGCCCGCACCCTGATCGCCGTAGGTGAGGACGCCGACACCGGCCACCTCCCCGGCGTCGACCTGGCCAGGCTCCCGCACGACGAGCACGGGATCTCCGTGGAGGCGCTCCTCGCCGAACTGCACCGGCGCGAGGTGCGCTCCGTCCTCCTCGAAGGCGGCCCGAGGCTCGCCGGCGCCTTCGTCGCCGCGGGCGCCGTCGACAAGGTCGTCGGCTACCTCGCCCCCGTCCTCCTCGGCGCGGGCCCCGCCGCCCTCGCCGACGCCGGCATCGGGACCCTCACCGACGCCCTCCGGCTCCGGATCACCGAGACCGCCCGCATCGGCACAGACCTGCGCATCACCGCCGTCCCGACGGCCGCCCCGTCCGTCCCCACCGCCCTCAAGGAGCACTGAGTGTTCACCGGAATCGTCGAAGAACTGGGCGAGGTCACCGCCGTCGAGGAGCTCGCCGAAGCCTCCCGCTTCCGCCTGCGCGGCCCCGTCGTCACCGAAGACGTCAAGCACGGCGACTCCATCGCCGTCAACGGAGTCTGCCTGACCGTCGTGGAGTGCGCCGACGGCGAGTTCACCGCAGACGTCATGCAGGAGACGTTGAACCGCTCCAGCCTCGGCGCCCTCGGCCCCGGCTCCCGCGTCAATCTGGAGCGCCCGATGGCCCTCGGCGGACGACTCGGCGGCCACCTGGTCCAGGGACACGTGGACGGCACCGGCGAGATCCTCTCCCGGACCCCCTCCGAGCACTGGGAGATCGTCAGGATCGCCCTCCCGGAGCACCTCTCGCGGTACGTCGTGGAGAAGGGCTCCATCACGGTGGACGGCGTCAGCCTCACCGTGGTCGAGGCCGCCGCCGACTGGTTCAGCATCAGCCTGATCCCCACCACCCTCGACCTGACCACGCTGGGGATCAAGCAGCCCGGCGACCCGGTCAACCTTGAGGTCGACGTCCTCGCCAAGTACGTCGAGCGGCTGCTCGGCGCGGACCGGAAGGCGGAGCGGTGAGCGCCCTGGACTGGCTCAACGCCGAGGCCTTCACCGTCTTCGGCCAGAAGGTCATCTGGTCCGACATGATCGGCAACCTGATGGGCCTGGCCGCCCTCGCCCTCGGCTGGCGCCGCTCCATATGGACCTGGCCCGCCCAGCTCCTCTCCGGCCTGATCCTCATCGCCGCCTACGCCTCCGCCCACCTCGCCGGCGGCGTCGGCAAGCAGCTCCTGGTCATCGGCGTGGCCGTATGGGGCTGGCGCGCCTGGCAGCTCGGCAGGCAGCGGGCCCAGGACGGCTCCATCGCCGTGCGCACCGCCACCTGGAAGGAGCGCGGACTGCTCCTCGCCGGCGCGGTGCTCGGCACCCTCGCCGTCGGCGGCCTGTTCACGCTCTTCCCGCACCTGTCCTGGAGCCCGTGGGCCGACGCCTACATCTTCGTCGGCACGATCGTCGCGATGGTGGCCCAGGCCCGCGGCCTCGTCGAGTTCTGGTTCGCCTGGCTCCTCGTGGACCTGGTCGGCGTCCCCCTCGCCTTCAACAACGGGCTGGCCTTCTCCGGCCTCGTCTACGTCGTGTACTTCGCCCTCGTGCTCTGGGGCGCCTACGACTGGTACCAGCGCTCGCGCACCCCCTCCGTCCCGGCCCTCGAAGGAGCAACGGCATGACCTCCCTCAAGCCCGTGCCCGCCGCCGCCCCCGAAGAGACCTTCCTGCTCGACCCCGTCGAGCAGGCCATCCGCGACATCGCCGCCGGCCGGCCGATCGTCGTCGTGGACGACGAGGACCGCGAGAACGAGGGCGACCTGGTCATCGCCGCCGAGATGGCCACCCCCGAGATCATCGCCTTCATGATGAGCGAGTGCAGGGGCCTCATCTGCGCCCCCATGGAGGGCCCCGAGCTGGACCGGCTCGAACTGCCCCAGATGGTCAGTAACAACACCGAGTCGATGAAGACCGCCTTCACCGTCTCCGTCGACGCCAGCGCCGCGCACGGTGTCACCACCGGCATCTCGGCCGCCGACCGCGCCACCACCCTGCGACTGCTCGCGGCGGGCTCCAGCGAGCCCTCCGACTTCGTCCGCCCCGGCCACATCTTCCCGCTGCGCGCCAAGCCCGGCGGCGTCCTGGTCCGCAACGGCCACACCGAGGCCGCCGTCGACCTCGCCCGCCTCGCGGGCCTGCGCCCGGCCGGCGCCATCGTGGAGATCGCCGGCGAGGACGGCGTCATGCTGCGCCTGCCCGAACTGATCCCCTTCGCCCGCAAGCACGGCCTGACGATCATCTCCATCGAGGACCTGATCGCCTACCGCCGCTCCGCCGAGCCGTCCGTGCGCCGCGAAGCCGAGGTCAGCCTGCCGACCGCCTTCGGAGACTTCACGGCCTACGGCTACCGCTCCACCGTCGACGGGGTCGAGCACGTCGCCCTGGTCCACGGGGAGATCGGCGACGGCGAGGACATCGTGGTCCGGATGCACTCCGAGTGCCTGACCGGCGACATCTTCCACTCCCTGCGCTGCGACTGCGGCCCCCAGCTGCACGCGTCCATGGCCCGCGTCAAAGCCGCCGGCCGCGGTGTCGTCGTCTACCTGCGGGGCCACGAGGGCCGCGGCATCGGACTGCTGTCCAAGCTGCGCGCGTACGAACTCCAGGAACGCGGCCGTGACACCCTCGACGCCAACCTGGAGCTGGGCCTGCCCGCCGACGCGCGCGACTACGGGGCCGGTGCGCAGATCCTCGCCGACCTCGGCGTGCACAGCGTCCGGCTGCTGACCAACAACCCCGACAAGTGCGCCGCTCTCGAACGGCACGGCATCAGGGTGTCCGTACGAGAACCGATGCCCAGCGAGACCGGCGAGCACAATCTGCGCTACCTGCGGACCAAGCGGGACCGGATGGGCCACGACCTGCCCTGGCTGGACGAGGTCGTGTCCACGACCTGCGGCAACCAGTGACCGACGGGCCACCATCACACCTTTGAACCGTCCACACCACGTAAACCGTCCATCCCACGTACACCGATCATCCGACGCACACCAAAGAGGAGCAGAGCTGTGAGCGGCAAGGGCGCACCCGAACTGAGCGTGAAGAACTGCGGAGACCTGCGAGTCGCCGTGATCGCGGCCCAGTGGCACGAGAAGGTCATGGACGGACTGGTCGACGGCGCCCTGCGCGCCCTGCACGAGCTGGGCATCGACGAGCCGACGGTGCTGCGCGTCCCGGGCAGCTTCGAGCTCCCCGTCGTGGCGAAGGTGCTGGCCGGTCGCGGATACGATGCCATCGTCGCCCTCGGCGTGGTCATCCGCGGCGGCACCCCGCACTTCGACTACGTCTGCCAGGGCGTCACCCAGGGCCTGGTGCAGGTGTCGATCGACACCGGAGTCCCCGTCGGCTTCGGCGTACTGACCTGCGACAACGACGAGCAGGCGCTGGACCGCGCCGGCCTCGAAGGGTCGAACGAGGACAAGGGGCACGAAGCGGTCACCGCCGCCGTCTCCACCGCCATGACCCTGCGGACGGTCAGCGAACCCTGGCGCTGAGTCGCGGCCCGGGACCCGTATTCTGAGGACCATCATGGCGAACAAACCCACCAAGAGCTTCGAAGAGCTCTTCACCGAGCTCCAGCTCAAGGCCGCCGACGGCGACCCCAGCACCTCCCGTACCGCCGAGCTCGTCCAGCAGGGCGTGCACGCCATCGGCAAGAAGGTGGTCGAGGAGGCCGCCGAGGTCTGGATGGCCGCCGAGTACGAGGGCAAGGAAGCCGCCGCCGAGGAGATCTCCCAGCTGCTCTACCACGTCCAGGTGATGATGGTGGCGCGCGGGATCTCCCTGGACGACGTCTACGCGCACCTCTAGGCCGGAGCGCCCCCGCGGGTCCCGGCCGGTCCACCCGCCCGCACACATCTTTCGCACGTACGCATCAACCTACGCATCAAAGGAAGCCCCATGCTGCGCATCGCCGTCCCCAACAAGGGTTCACTCTCCGGACCGGCGTCGGCGATGCTCCATGAGGCCGGCTACCGCCAGCGCAAGGAGTCCAAGGAGCTCGTGGTCGTCGACCCCGAGAACGAGGTCGAGTTCTTCTACCTCCGGCCCAAGGACATCGCGATCTACGTCTCCTCGGGCAAGCTCGACATCGGCATCACCGGCCGTGACCTGCTGCTCGACTCCGGCGCCAGCGCCGAGGAGATCCTGCCGCTCAACTTCGGCCGCTCCACCTTCCGCTACGCCACCAAGCCCGGCACGGCGAAGGGCCTGCAGGACTTCCACGGCATGACGATCGCGACCTCCTACGAGGGAATCGTCGCCAAGCACCTTGCCGACCAGGGGATCGACGCCTCCGTCGTACACCTGGACGGGGCCGTCGAGACCGCGATCCAGCTCGGCGTCGCCGAGATCATCGCGGACGTCGTGGAGACCGGCACCAGCCTGCGCAACGCGGGGCTGGAGGTCATCGGCGAGCCGATCCTCAAGTCCGAGGCCGTGGTCATCCGCCGCGACGGCGCCGACCCCGACGACCCGCAGGCCCAGCAGTTCCTGCGCCGCCTGCAGGGCGTCCTGGTGGCGCGCAGCTACGTGATGATGGACTACGACTGCCGCGCCGAGCACCTGGAGCGCGCGGTCGCCCTCACCCCGGGCCTGGAGTCGCCGACCATCTCCCCGCTGCACAACGAGGGCTGGGTCGCGGTGCGCGCCATGGTCCCGGCCAAGGAGGCCCAGCGGATCATGGACGACCTGTACGAGCTCGGCGCGCGGGCGATCCTCACCACGTCCATCCACGCCTGCCGTCTCTGATCCGTACGCCCGCTACGACGACTACGCCGGCTACGACGACTACGCCGGCTACGACGACTCCGCGACTACGACGACTCCGCGACTACGACGATTCCTGAAGGCAACGCACCATGAGCGAGTCCGCCGCCCGACCCACCCCGCCCGCCCTTCCGGTCACCTTCCGGCCGACCCGTACGCGGGCCGTGCTGCTGGGCGTCGGGCTCGCCATGTTCGCCACCATCACCACCGTCGCCCTGCTGCTGGAGAGCCTCAGCCCGGGGGAGCGGATCAGTTTCATCTTCACCGCCGCCCTGCTGAGCTCCGTACTCGTCCTCCTCAGCCGCCCCAAGGTGGTCGCGGACGAGGCAGGTGTGACCGTGGTGAACCTGACCACCACCCGCCGCCTGGAGTGGGCGCAGATCCTGCGCGTCAACCTCCGCCCCGGCGACCCGTGGGTATTCCTCGACCTCAGCGACGGCACCAGCCTGCCCGCCCTCGGCATCCAGCCCGGCGTCGCCAAGCAGCAGGCCATCGGTGACGCCCGCGCCCTGCGCGCGCTCGCCGAGACCCGGGGGACCGGGGCGCACGACCACTGAGCCCCCGCCCCCCCGGAGCACCGCGACCGGGACGACAGCCGACCGTTGCGTCCCGTTGCGGCCGTGATCTCAATGACTACCCTGGTGGCGGGGTGCGACCGTGCGCCCTCCCACCGGCCCCGGACCCCGTGGCCCGTGGGCACCTGCGACTTGAGGAGTGACTCCCTCCAGCAATGGACGGATCGTCCGGTAATATCCGCGCCGCCCTCCCCCCGGAGGCGGCGGCATGACCATCCCGCTACTCCTTCTCACGGCGGCGTTCGTTCTCATCCTGGCCAACGGTTTCTTCGTGGCGGCCGAATTCGGCCTCGTCACGGTGGAGAAGCCCGAGGCGGAACGCGCCGCGGCCGACGGTGACCGCCGTGCCCGTACGGTGGTCAAGGCCCTGCGGGAGCTGTCCTTCCAGCTCTCCGGCACCCAGCTCGGCATCACCATCACCTCCCTCGTGGTCGGCATGCTCGCCGAACCGGCCCTCGCCGCCCTGCTGTCCGGGCCGATCGCCGCGACGGGCCTGCCCGCCGGAGTCGTCCCCGGCGTCGCCGTGGCCATCGGCATGCTGCTCGCCTCCGCCGTCCAGATGGTCGTCGGCGAGCTCGTCCCGAAGAACTGGGCGATCTCCCGGCCGCTCCAGGTGGCCCGCTTCGTCGCCGGCCCCCAGCACGCCTTCTCCAGCGCCTTAAGGCCCGTCATCGCGGGGCTCAACGCCGTCGCCAACCACCTCGTACGGGCGCTCGGCGTGGAGCCCACGCAGGAGATGGCCTCCGCCCGCACCCCGGGCGAGCTGGTCTCCCTGGTCCGCCATTCGGCCCAGGCCGGCGCCCTCGAACAGGACACCGCCGACCTCTTCGTGCGCACCCTCTCGCTGGGCGAGCTCACGGCCCAGCACGTCATGACCCCGCGGGTGAAGGTCAGCGCACTCCAGCACACGGCCACCGCGGCCGACGTGCTCAACCTGACCCGCGCCACGGGGCTGTCCCGTTTCCCCGTCTACCGCGAGCGCATTGACGAGATCACCGGCGTGGTCCACCTCAAGGACGCCCTCGCCGTGCCCGAGGCCGACCGGTCCCGCACCACCGTCGGCCGCATCTGCGTCGCCCCGCTGCTGGTGCCCGGCTCCCTGCCGGTGCAGCCGCTGCTGGAGCGGCTGCGCAGCGAACAGCCGATGGCCGTGGTCGTCGACGAGTACGGCGGCACCGCCGGCGTGGTCACCCTGGAGGACATCGTGGAGGAACTCGTCGGCGAGGTCCGCGACGAGCACGACCGTGCGGAGGACGAAGCCCCCGAGCTGGCGGCCGTACCCGCCGAGGACGGCCGCCCCGCCTGGGAGGCCGACGGCAGCTGCCGGGTGCAGACCCTGCGCCGGATAGGCCTGGAGGTGCCCGAGGGCCCCTACGAGACCGTCGCCGGTCTCGTCGCGGACCTGCTCGGCCGCATCCCCGCACCCGGGGACCGCGCCGAGCTGCCCGGCTGGAAGCTGTCCGTCCGCCGGGTCGGCCGCTACCGGGCCGAACGGGTCCGGCTGGTACGTACGGCTCCGCTCGGTGCCGGTGCCGGTGCCGGTGCCGGTGCCGGTGCTGGTGCGGGTGCCGATGTCCTCGTCGGCAAGGACGGCGCGGCGGTGGGCCCGGCTCCGGCTGCGGCCCTGACCCCGCCCACGGCCACCGTCGCCGCGCTGGAAGCGGTGGGCCGGTGAACGCCCTCCAGCTCGTCTTCGCCCTGCTCCTGGTCCTCACCAACGGCTTCTTCGTCGGCGCCGAGTTCGCTCTCGTCTCCGTGCGGCGCAGCCAGATCGAGCCCCTCGCGGCCGGCTCCAAGCGGGCCCGTCAGGTGCTCTACGGCCTGGAGAACCTGCCGCGCATGATGGCCGCCGCGCAGTTCGGCATCACCGTGTGCTCACTCACCCTCGGCGCGGTCGCCGAACCGACCGTGGCGCGGCTGCTGGAGCCCGTCTTCCATGCCGTCCACGTACCGCAGAGCCTGATCCACCCGCTCGGCTACGCGCTCGCGCTCGCCGCGGTGATCTTCCTGCACCTCGTCATCGGCGAGATGGTCCCCAAGAACCTCGCCATGGCCGCCCCCGAGAAGACCGCCCTGTGGTTCAGCCCCGGCCTGGTCGCCTTCGCCCGGGTCTGCGGCCCGGTCACGACCGCGCTGGGCGCCTGCGCCACGCTGGTCCTGCGGCTCTTCAAGGTCGAGCCCAAGGACGAGGTCGAGGCCGTCTACACCAGGGCCCAGCTCGGCCGGCTCGTGGAGGACTCCCGGCAGGCGGGACTCCTGGCACCCGGTGAGCAGGAACGGCTGGAGGACGCCCTCGAACTGGGCAGCCGCCCGGTGAAGGAGGTCCTGCTCCCCCGGGACCGCCTGGTCACGGTGGGCCCCGAGGTCACGCCGCGCCAGATCGAGCAGCTGACGGTGCGCACCGGCTACTCCCGGTTCCCCGTCCGCTCCGAGAGCGGTGCCTTCATGGGCTACCTGCACGTGAAGGACGTACTGGACCTGGAGGAGCGGGAGCGGGCGGTCCCGCAGCGCGTCTGGCGGCGGATGACGACCGTGTCCTCGACCCTCCCGCTGGACGACGCGCTCAGCGTCATGCGCCGCGACGCCACCCACCTCGCGCAGGTCGCGGACGCGGCCGGGCGGGTGCTGGGCCTGGTCGCCATGGAGGACGTCCTGGAGATGCTGGTGGGCGAGGTACGGGATCCCGCGCACCGCACGGCTCCGGCCGCCCGCCGCGCGCCCGTGATGCCGGCCCCGGCGGCCGAGGGCGCCATGGCGGGCTGACCCCCCTGGGACGGCGGCCCGGACCCCGGGGCCATCGTCGGGGCCGTGGCCATGCCGGCCAGCAGCAGGGCGGCGGCGAGCGCGGGCAGGGA
>NZ_JBSFTS010000038.1:0-44796 GCF_053591375.1 Streptomyces sp. NPDC003034 | reverse complement strand
TCGGTGCCACCCGCAATCGGCACAGCTGTGGGGAACTCGGCCTTAGCGGCGAGCGCCTCCTCCCAGCTGGCGGGGCGAAGGAAGTCCATGAGCGGCTCTCTTCTACTTAATCGAAGGGTTTACTTCAAGCCAGGAGGCCCAAAGGCCCTCGACTGGTCGTTCATCTGCTGTTAACGCGGTGTGGAGCCAGTACACAAGCCGTGCGTCCCCCGGGTGCAGTCACCGAAACCATGAAGGAGTTGGCTGACGGCCTCCCTCGTCTTGTAGATTCGTATGAAAGGCAGGATGCAACCACCTGCCCGATTTCCAACGGCAACATTCGAGACAGATCGGCGGCGACATCATGCGGCTGCGCGCACTGCTGGAAACCGAGGCGCTGGGGCTGCGGCTGCTGGGCGGCGAGGACGAACTCGACCGGACGGTCCGCGGGGTCATGACGACCGACCTACGCGATCCCAGCCGATACCTCTCCGGAGGCGAACTGGTCCTCACCGGCCTGGCCTGGCGAAGAAATTCAGCCGACTCCGAGCCGTTCGTACGAATCCTCGCGAGCGCGGGTGTCGCGGGGCTCGCGGCGGGCGAAGCGGAGCTGGGGGACGTTCCCGACGATCTGGTCTCAGCCTGTCGGCGCAACCGGCTGCCGCTGTTCGCTGTGAACGAAGACGTTGCATTCGCCACGATCACCGAGTATGTCGTGCGCCAGGTCTCCGGCGAGCGCGCCGGCGACCTGGCGGCCGTCGTGGACCGCCACCGCCGCCTGATGACATCCGGCCCGGCGGGCGGCGGACCGGATGTGGTGCTGGATCTGCTCACCACGGACCTCGATCTCCGGGCCTGGGTGCTCTCCCCCACCGGCCGGCAGATCGCCGGTGCGGGCGAGCCGCTGGCGCCGGGCATCTGCGCAGCACTGGCGAGCGAGCACCTCGCGGCGGTCCGGACGGGCCGCAGGGGCCCGCACCGGATCTCCCTCCAGGGTATGACGTACTCCCTCTTCCCGATCAGGGGACACGGCCGCGGCGCCGCCGGCCAGGTGACGCGCGATGTGCGCGAGAGCGTGCTGTCCGACTGGCTGCTGGCCGTCGAAGCCGACGCCGGGGACTGGCCGGCCGAGCGCCTGGACCTGCTCCAGGGCGTCACCCAGCTGATCGCCGTGGAGCGGGACCGGCGCGACGCCGCCCGTACGGTGCGCCGCCGCCTCGCCCAGGAAGTGCTGGAACTGGTCCAGACGGGCGCGCCGCCCGCCGAGATCGCCGCGCGCCTGCGGGTCGCGACCCCGGTGCTGCTGCCCGGGCTGGGGGCGGCCCCGCACTGGCAGGTGGTCGTGGCGCGCGTGGACTGGGACAGCGGGGACATTCCCGGCGGCCCGGTGGCCCAGTCGCTGCTGGAGGAGATCCTGGTCGACCCGTCCGTCTCCGGGCCGGAACCCTCCGACCGGATCGCGGTCGCCCATGCGGGTGACGAGGCCATCGCCCTCGTACCGCTGCCGACGCTGACCGGGGACGCCGGGGAGGACAAGGGCCCCGACTCGGCGCTGCACGCCGACGAGCTGCTCAGCGCCGTACGGGAGCCCCTGGCGGCCGGCCTCGCCGACGACGGCCGGCTCACGCTCGGCGTCAGCGCGGCCGTGCACTCCGCGGAGGGGCTGCGAGGGGCGCTGGAGGAGGCCCGGCACGCCCGTCGGGTCGCCGCGGCCCGCCCGGGGCGGGTCTGTGCGGCCGGCCACCACGAGCTGGCCTCGCACGTGCTCCTGCTGCCCTTCGTGCCCGACGACGTCCGCCGCGCCTTCACGGCCCGGCTGCTGGATCCGCTGCGCGACTACGACCGGCGCCACCGCGCGGAGCTCATCCCGACGCTGGAGGCCTTCCTGGACTGCGACGGTTCCTGGACCCGGTGTGCGACCCGGCTGCACCTGCACGTCAACACGCTGCGCTACCGCGTCGGGCGAATCGAGCAGTTGACGGGCCGGGACCTGTCCCGGCTGGAAGACAAGCTCGACTTCTTCCTCGCACTGCGCATGAGCTGAGGAGATCCACTTGCGGCGGCCCGCGCCCCGGCCGGGGGCGGGCGGGCGAGGGATCCGGACTTTGTGAAAGAGTTCACCCGACCCCTTGGCCGAGCAAGCGCATTCGTGCTCTCATTTCGCCCCAGGGCTCAACGATGTGCTGCTTGATTGCTTTGGGGAGGGCAATGTGGCGTATACCGCCATGTCGAGTGCCGGAACTACCGGGGGAGACGACCCCCTCCAGCGGGCGATATGGCGGCTGCGCTCGCGCGGCTGTTGGACCGACGCCGCGGCGCTGCTGACGCCGCACCTCGACCACGCCGGGGCCGCCGTGCAGCGGACCGCGCTGCTGGTCGAGCGGTGCCTGTTCACCGGGCAGGGCTGGGCCGAGGCGGAGGACGCGCTGCGGATCGCCGAGGCGGTCGCGCGCGACGACGACGACCGGGGTTCGGCCGCCTGCGAGCGGGGCCAGCTGGCGTACGCCGCCACCGTGCTCGGCGTACGCGACCGGGCCGACGAGGCGCGGTCGGCGCTGGCGCGGGCGGCGGCCCTGCTGTCCCCCGGCTCCCGGACCCGGCCGCTGCTGGACTTCCGCCGCGGCCTGGTGGCGGAGCACCTGACGGACGCCCCGGAGTCGGCGCGGCCGGCGTACCAACGGGCCCACGAAGGGGCGGTCACGCACGGGGACACCCTCCTGCTGTCCTTCACCTGGCGGCACCTGGCCGCGCTGGCGCTGCGCGACGGGGAGGTGGCCGAGGCCCGCCAGGGCTTCATCGAATCCCTGCGCATCCGCGAGGAGTTGGGCTTCCTGGTCGGTACGGCCCCGGCGCTGGCGGCCCTGGCCGAAGCCGAGCCGGAACCGGAGGCGACCCGCCTGCGTGCGGAGGCCCGCCGCCTGTTCCACCTCCTGGGCGGCATCCCCACCTGGCTGGCGGACCAACTGGCCCCGTCGCCGGCGGTGTAGACCCCTAGGGCGTGTCTTTCGGATCTTGCCGGGCCCGCGTCGCCCGGCACCGCACCTCCCCGCGTTGTCGGGGCTTGCCAGTACGTCCAGTACGAGGCAAGCTCCTCCGCCTTGCGATGCACGGCACCGGACAACGCGGGCTCGGCCGACACGATCCGAAAGACACGGCCCAGGCCGTGCCTGCCCCGGCCGCCGGCACTGCCGGGGCTGAGCCGGTCGCGGAGGCGGCGGGCGGGGGGCGGGGGGCGGGGTCAGGGGCGTGAACCCGCGAAGTGCTCCCGTACGAGGGACTCCACCACGGGGAGGTCCCGTGCGATCAGCGCCTCCAGCAGCGCCGCGTGCTCCGCCGCATCGGCGACGAGATCCGCGGGCCGCACCTGCCGGGCGCCCGGCAGGGGCCATTGCGCCCGGCGGTGGAGTTCCTCCGCCACCTGGACCAGCTGGCCGTTCCCCCCGAGGGAAAGCACCGCGCGGTGGAAGGCCCGGTCCGCCTCCGCGTACCCCGCGAGGTCACCCGCCGCGGCGGCCCGCGCCGTGGCGGCGGCCGCCGGGCGCAGGGCCTCCCACGTGGCGGCGGGCACGGCGCCGGCCAGCCGCAGCATGACCGGGACTTCGAGCAGCGCCCGGACCTCGGCCAGCTCGGCCAGGTCACGCGGGGTGCGGGACAGGACGCGGAAGCCCCGGTTGGGCAGGCATTCCACCGCCCCCTCCAGCGCCAGCTGCTGCATCGCCTCGCGCACGGGTGTCGCCGAGACGCCGAAGCGCTCACCCAGGGCCGGCCCGGAGTAGATCTCGCCCGGCACCAGCTCTCCGTCGAGGAGCGCCGAGCGCAGGGCGTCGAGGATCTGCCCGCGCACCGAATGGCGCAGCACCTTGCGCGGAACGTGCTGCCCCGGAATCGACGGCTGCGCCGACACCCCGGCCTGGGCCGCCTCGTGCACTCGGTCCTCCTACAGGTCTCGACCAGTCCTGAGGATAGGTGACGGAACGCGCGTCGTTGAGGATACGCGGCGTCGCGATCGGGTAAGGTAAGGCTTACCTGTTAACGATCGCGTGATTCGGTGGTCCGTCATGACCGTCATGGCCGTCAGTGCCTCCCGCCCCGCCCCGGCCGGCTCTCCGGTGGCGGATGCCTACGCACGGATGGCCGAGGTCTTCGGCGCACTTGGCGTCGTCGAGCGAGCCGCGCACGAATCCGCCCCTCGCGGTGCGGGGTGGGTCGGCGCGGACGAGCTCGCGGCCGGCGGGCCGGGCCTGGACGCCTTCCTCGCCTGGGACAACGCCCAGATCCTGCGGGACTACGGCCACCAGGCCCGTCCCGACGTGGTGGCGAGCTTCGGACTGCACCGCTACGCCTGGCCCGCCTGCCTGCTGATCACCCTGCCGTGGTTCCTGCGACGGCGGGTGCCCCGGCTGCCGGCCGGCTCCGTCGCCTTCCAGCGGACCCGCGGCCGGATGTCCGTCGCCGTCGAGGAGTTCGCCTGCCTCCCGGACGACCCGGCGGCCGCTCTCCCCGGAGCCCGGGTCGTGCCCGACGAGGAGGCACTGCGCGCGGAGGTGCGGGCCGCGGTGGCCCAGCACTTCGAACCGGTGCTGGAAGGTTTCGGCCCCCGCATGCGGCGCGGCCCGCGGGCCCTGTGGGGCATGGTGACCGACGAGGTCGTCGAAAGCCTCTGGTACATCGGACACCTGCTCGGCGAGGAGCAGCGGGCCATGGCCGAGCTGGAGGCGCTGCTGCCCGGCTCGACCGCCCCGTACACCGGTGGCGCGGGATTCCGTACGCTCCGCGGACCGAACGGCGAGGAGCTGCCCACGCGGAACCGGGCGAGCTGCTGCCTCTTCTACACGATCCGCCCCGACGACACCTGCGTCACCTGCCCCCGGACCTGCGACGCGGACCGCATCGCCCGCCTCACGGGGGCCGCCCCCGCCTGAACCCACCCGCAGGGGTGATGGCGTTCGAACGCAGGCGGAGCGATCGGCCGTCCGTTCGGGCCACAACACCCTATCCGGCGGGCCACGCCCCCCGATGGCGTCCACTTGCCCCGAAACCCGCGTGTCCGGCGGATCCGCTGCGCCACTATGGCGCCCGGAAAGCCGCACAGCCGCATACGCGAGGCAAGGGACATCCGCATGAGACTGACCGACATATCGCTGGACTGGCTGCTGCCCGGCAGCCTGCTGATCCTGGGCGTGCTTGCGGCAGTTGCGGTACTGGCCCGTGGCAAGCGGGAAGGCGACAAGGCCGCCGCCGAGGACAGCTGGGAGCGCAGCGAGGAACGGCGGCGGCGCAAGGAAGCCGTCTACGGGACCGCCTCCTACGTCCTGCTCTTCTGCTGTGCGGCGGTGGCCGCCGCACTGTCCTTCCACGGGCTGGTCGGCTTCGGCCGGCAGAACCTGAGCCTCACCGGCGGCTGGGAGTACCTGGTCCCCTTCGGCCTCGACGGCGCCGCCATGTTCTGCTCGGTGCTCGCCGTCCGTGAGGCCAGTCACGGCGACGCGGCCCTCGGCTCGCGCATGCTGGTGTGGCTGTTCGCGGGCGCGGCCGCCTGGTTCAACTGGGTGCACGCGCCGCGGGGCATGGGCCACGACGGTGCCCCGCAGTTCTTCGCCGGGATGTCGCTCTCGGCTGCCGTCCTCTTCGACCGGGCCCTCAAGCAGACCCGCCGGGCGGCGCTGCGCGAACAGGGCCTGATCCCCCGCCCGTTGCCCCAGATCCGGATGGTCCGCTGGCTGCGGGCGCCCCGGGAGACCTTCGGCGCGTGGTCACTCATGCTGCTGGAGGGGGTACGCACCCTGGACGAGGCCGTGGAAGAGGTGCGCGAGGACAGGAAGGAGAAGGAGCAGGACCGCCATCGCAGGCGGGACCAGCAGCGCCTGGACCGGGCGCACTTCAGGGCACTGGGCCGGCAGAACCGGGCATTCGGGCGCGCCCGCGCCCGGCAGGTCGACATCCCGGGGCTGGTCCCCGGAGCGGGCTCCGCGCAGGTCGGCGCGGAGCCCGCCATATCCGAGCCGGGACAGCTGCCGCCCTTGCATCAGCTACCCTCCGCCGGATCGACCGGCCGGCCCTCCCTGCAGGCCGTGACGAGGAGCGAGGCCACTGATCCGGGTGGTCCGCGGACGGTGGACCTCACCGCCGAGGACGACACCCAGGCCCTTCCCCGGCTCGACTCGCTGGAGCGCAAACTGAAGGACCTGGAGCAGCAGTTCGGCTGACCGGGCCGCTGCGCGGACCCCGCCGGATTCGTGGACCGTCGGACCGTAGGACCCGTCCGACCGGCTTTTTCAGGGGGCCCCGCCGGACCCGCCGTTCAGGCGGGCGCGGCGGGGTCCGCCGCCTCCAGTTCGAACCACACCACCTTGCCGCCGTCCCGTGCGCGCGTATCCACCCCCCACGCATCGGCGAGCGCCTGCACCAGCAGGAGTCCCCGGCCGTGCGTACGGTGGTCCTCCCCCTGTGCGGCCGGCCGGGGCCGGTGGGCCGCGTGGTCCCGGACCTCCGCCCGCAACCGGGTGCCGGCGAGACTCACGGTCACCTCCGCGCCCTGATCGGTGTGGACGAGGGCGTTGGTGACGAGCTCGGTGATCAGCAGCTCCGCGGCGTCGGCGGTGTCGGCCCGGCACCGGTGGCGCATCACCTCCCGTAACGCCCGGCGGATCTCGCCCACCGCCTTCAGATCCGCCCGGCGCACGCTCCGCGTGATCCGCAGCGTGTCCACCGCTCCCCCGTCCCCGGCATACGGCTCACGCGGTACGGTCCTCCCCCGCCACTGCTTTCCCGTCTTGGCCCCCACGCGCACCGCGATGTACCCCCCGCGTCGGTGTCATCTCGAACTGGTCTACGGGATGCATGCCCGCCGGACGGTTCCGCACTCCTGCGGCCTTGCGGCCGCGGCGCAGCGCGGCACAGCGCGGCGACGGGATCAAGCCATCCGGATCACCGGGCCCGCCCCGCCGTTCAGCACCGTCCCGCCGGCGCACGCGCGGAACCGGCCACGGTATCCCCCCTGCCCTGACACGCGGAGCCGTATGCAACGGCGGCCCGGGCGATGGCGTCGAGGGCGGAATTCCTGTACGTCCTGCCGTTTAGGAGGGCAGGCCGAAAACCGGCATCCCCGGCTCCACCAGTCCCCGAGATGAGGTGCCGAAGGGGACGCCTTCGACGGGCCGGCCGTACTGCACCGGGGTGAGGAGATCTCCCCGGTTAGGCCTCCCAGACCGCGGCGGCCGTCCGGTCGTCGGCGTATCCCTTGAGGCGGAGCTGGGTGTCCGCGAGGAAGGCCGCCAGGCCGGGCGGTTCCGGCTCGGCCCACCGCGCCGCGAGTTCGGCCCCGAGGGCCGCCTCCTCCCGCATCGGCTCCGCGAGGCCGCCGGAGCACAGCAGCAGGGTGTCGCCCGGCTGGGCCACGGCCGCGCGGAAACGGAAGCCGCCCTCGGCGGGTGCGGCCGGCCGGGGCGGTCCGGCCGGCTCGGCGGCCGCCGGCTCACCCGGCCGGAGCTGTCCACGCGGCTCCAGGTCCTGCCACTGCCCCGCCCGGAGGCGGAACACCCCGCCCACGCCGGCGCCGAAGCACACCCGGGTGCGGCAGCGGGGATCCACCGGGAGGAGCAGGCCGCGCAGTCCGGCGGTGTACGCCTCCTCCGGGAGCCCCAGCTCCGCGGCACGGGCCCGCAGCCGGCCGTAGCCCCGGTCGGTGAGCCGCTGGAGGCCCGAGCGCAGGGCGTCGCGCCGCCCGGCCAGGATGTCCTCGGCCAGCCGCTCCCGGCTGCGTCCGACGGCCGCGGCCACGGCGCGGCACAGCTCGGCGGCGGCCTCGGCGGCCCCGGGGGCGGCCCGGTCCCCGCCGGCCAGGACCACGAGGACCAGGGCGTCGTCGCCGCCGCCGAAGCGGGCGGTGAGCAGGAAGTCCCGGCGGGCCTCGCCGCGGAAGCGGGCGGAGTCCCCGCGCAGGGACGCGGCACGCAGGGTGTAGGTGCCGTAGCGGGCGCCTTCCAGAACGGTGTCGGGGCTGAGGCCGTCGAGGGCGGCCGGGTCGGCGGGAGGGAGCGCGCCCGGTTCGGCGGCGTAGGTGGGGGCGCGGTCGCCGAGGTGGTGCACCGCGGGGCGCGCGGCGGCGGTTCCGTCCTCGGGGGCGGGCGCGGATGCCGCGCCGGACGGGGCCTCGCGGCGGGGAACCGGCCGGCTCCGGGGCACCCGCCCGGCCTGCTGCACCGGCGGCACCTCCACGTCCCCGAGCGCGTACCCGGTGGCTCCCTGCCGCGGATCCCGCTGCGGGGGCGGGGGTACGGCGGGCGCGGCGGGCGGGCCGGGCGGGGGTACGGGCGCAAGCGCGGGTGCGGGCGGGGGTACGGGCGGGGGCGGTGGTGCGGCAGGGGGCGGTGGTGCGGCAGGGGGCGGGGGTGCGGGCGTCGTTGCTGCCCCGGCCCGGCGCGGGGACGGGAGGAACGGCTCCGGCGGCCCGTGCTCCGCCTCCGGGGGCCGCGCTGGTTCCGGCTCCGGGCGCGGGGCAGGCCCCGGCCCGGGCGCCGGTCCGGCTGCCGGTCCCGTCACCAGTACCTCCGCCGACCGGAAGCGGTGGTCCAGCGTGTCCCCGGGGTCGGGCTCCGGTCCCGCGTCCGGGACTTCGTAGAGCTTCTGCCACCAGTCCTCCGCGCCCTGCTGACTCATGGCCTTATTGTCGGCCTTCGGCAGGGGCGGAAAACGCGGAACGCACGAAAAGGGTCCACCGGGCCGCCGCCCGGTGGACCCTTCCCGCCTTTCCCGAACGGGCTTGCGGACAGCATGTGTCCGCGCGACCGCCCGGGTGACTGTGACGCCGTTCGCGTCGGCCGGTTCGGCCTTCCAGCGATACGGGCTGCCCGCGGCTCCGGCGTGGTCGACGGTGCTGCGGTGGCACCACCTTGGCAGAGAGGCGGAGGGTGCGGCGATGATGTCCGCGGCGGGTTCGCGCCGTGGCCGCTTCCCGCCAGGTGCCGTACGGAGAGGGTGGTGGACGGGTTGCTGGGTGCGATAGGCCTGGACGAGGGCCAGGAGTCGGCGTACCGCGCGCTGGTGGCGCTGGGGGCGGCGGAAGTGCCCGACCTCGCGCACCGGTTGGCCCTGCCGGTGCCGCAGACCGAGCAGGCGCTGCGGCACCTGGAGCGGCACGGTCTGGCGGCCCGGTCCTCGGCCCGTCCGGGGCGGTGGGTGGCGGCGCCGCCCGGGGTCGCCCTCGGCGCGCTGCTCACCCGGCAGCGGCACGAGCTGGAACAGGCGGAGCTGACGGCGGCGCTGCTGGCGCAGGAGTACCGGGCGGAGGCGGTCGAGCCGGCGGTGCACGACCTGGTGGAGGTCGTGCAGGGGGCGAGCGCGGTGGCGCACCGCTTCCGCCAGCTCCAGCTGGGCGCGGTGGAGGAGGTCTGCGCGCTGGTCCGCGGCCGGCCGCAGGTGGTGGCGGGCGCCGACAACGAGGCGGAGGAGTACGCCGTCGTGCGCGGTGTCGACTACCGGGTGGTGGTCGAGCGCGAGGTGCTGGCGCTGCCGAGCTGCCTGCGGGAGGCCACGACGGCGCTGGCGCGGGGCGAGCGGATCCGCGTCACCGGGCAGGTCCCGACCAAGCTGGTGATCGCGGACCGCGCGCTGGCGATGGTCCCGCTCACGGTGCGCGGCGCGGAACCGGCCGCGCTGGTGGTGCACGCCTCGGGGTTGCTGGAATGCCTGATGGGGCTGTTCGAGGCGGTGTGGCGGGAGTCCCTGCCGCTGCGGCTGGGCGCGGCCGGTTCGGCGGAGGAATCGGGCGGGGGCCCCGACGCCACGGACCTGGAGATCCTGTCGCTGCTGCTGGCGGGCATGACGGACGCGAGCGTGGCGAAGCACCTGGAGCTGGGCCTGCGGACGGTGCAGCGGCGGGTCAAAGGCCTGATGGAGCTGTCCGGCGTCACGACCCGCCTCCAGCTCGGCTGGCACGCGTACGAACGGGGCTGGGTGGCCCGATAGCCCCCGGTCGGTCAGGCTGAGCAGATGGACGTGCCTCTGCTGCTGCTGGTGGGGCTGGTGCTCCTGCTCGGGATGGCGGGGGTACTCGTGCCGGGTGTGCCGGGCACCTGGCTGGTGTGGGCGGGACTGCTGTGGTGGGCGCTGCAGGAGCGGTCGCAGGCGGCCTGGACCCTGCTGGTCGTGGCGACGGCCCTGCTGCTGGTCGTGCAGGTGGTGAAGTGGCTGTTGCCGCCGCGCCGGATCCGGGAGGTGGGAGTGACCCCCCGGATGGCCGCGTACGCGGGCACCGGCGCCGTACTGGGCTTCGTACTGGTACCGGTCGTCGGGGCCGTCCCGGGCTTCGTGGGCGGCATCTACCTCTGCGAGCGGCTGCGCCTGGGGACCCGGGGCGAGGCGTGGGCCTCGGTCCGGGCGGTGATGCGGGCGGTGGGCACCAGCGTGCTGGTGGAACTGTTCGCCTGCCTGCTGCTGGTGGCGGCCTGGGTAGCGGCGGTGACCAGGCCGTAGGCCCGGCCGTCCGACCGGCAAGGCCCAACGGGAATCCCTCACCGACCGCCCCGCCAACGAAGCCCAGGCCGGCAACGGGCCGCAGGGCCCGACCGGAAGGGATGGCCCGAAGCCCAGGCCGGATGGCCAACCGAAGCCTCCACCAAAGCCCCGGCCGAAAGCTCGCGTGACCTGGCAGACCGGCCGGGCGGACCGCCCCAAGGCCCGGGCCGCAGAGGCGACCGGATGCCCCGGCACGAAGGACCCGGCGCGCTCGGGCGGGCGGAAGGAAGCCCGGCCGGCCGACCGGTCGAGCCGGAAGGCCGGGCCGGAAGAGGCGGCCGAAGGGCCCGGCCACAACGCCCGACCTGAAGCCCTGGCCGAAGGCTCGGGCGAAACGCCAGACCGGCCGGGCGGACCGGCCCAAAGGCTCGACCGGAAGGCCCAGCTGGAGCCCAGGGCCCCACAGGCCAGGCCCGAAGGGTGGCCCGAAGCCCAGGCGGGGGCCAAGCCCGGGCCCCGGAGGGGCGGCCGGGTGCCCCGCAGGGAAGCACCCGGCGGGCCCGGGCAGAGGCCCGGCCGCGGCGGGGTCAGGCGCGGCCGGTTCGCTTTGCCGCGTAGTTGGCGCGGCCCTCCGCCGACTTCAGGCGCCAGTCCCGCCGGATCTCCGACCGGACCCTCGCGTCGGTCTTCGCCACGATCCGCTGGTTCTCCCGCAGCAGCTTGCGGTAGCTGGCGAGACGGCGTTCCGCCAGCTCGCCCGAGGCCACCGCCGCCAGCACCGCGCACCCCGGCTCCGCCTCGTGCGCGCAGTCGTGGAAGCGGCACCGCGCGGCGTACTCCTCGATCTCCGAGAAGACCTGGCCGACGCCCGCTTCGGCGTCCCAGAGCCCGACGCCCCGCAGCCCGGGGGTGTCGATCAGGACGCCGCCGCCCGGCAGGGCGAGCAGGTTGCGCGTGGTCGTGGTGTGCCGGCCCTTGCCGTCGACCTCGCGGATGGTCTGGACTTCCATGACGTCGGCGCCGAGCAGCGCGTTGGCCAGGGTGGACTTGCCGGCGCCGGAGATGCCGAGCAGCACGCTGGTGCCGTCGGCGACGACGGCGGCGAGGACGTCCGTGCCCTCCCCGGTGTGGGAGGAGACGGTGAGCACCTGGACCCCGGGCGCGGCGGCTTCCACGTCCTGGACGAGGTGCCCGAGCGTCGCCGGGTCCGGTACCAGGTCCGCCTTGGTCAGGACGACCAGCGGCTGGGCTCCCGACTCCCAGGCCAGGGCGAGGAAGCGCTCGATGCGCCCGAGGTCCAGTTCCACGGCGAGGGAGACCGCGATGATCGCGTGGTCCACGTTGGCGGCGAGGATCTGGCCCTCCGACCGCTGTGAGGAGGTGGACCGTACGAAGGCGGTCCGGCGCGGCAGGTACGCCTTCACGTACCGCGGATTGCCGGCCGCCTCCACGGCGGCCCAGTCACCGGTGCAGATCACCCGGAGCGGGTCGTGCGGGGTGACGAAGGCGGTGTCGGCGCGGACGATCCCGTCCGCGGTCATGAGGTCGCACTGACCGCGGTCGACCCGTACGACGCGGCCGAGCAGCAGGCCCTGTTCGGCGTACGGGGCGAACTCGGCCTCCCACGCCTCGTCCCAGCCGAAGGTGCCCAGGGCGGACGCGAGCCCGGCCGCCGGAAGAGACGCGGCGGACGCGACGGACGCGACGGAACCGCGGGAAACGGAAGAAGAGAAGAAAGACAAGGGGGAACCCTTCACAGGGCGGCCCCGGCAGCGCGCGCTCGCTCGGCGGCGGCGCGCGAAAGAGGTGTGAGGTCAGCCGGAGACCACGGAAGTGACATTGATGGTCTTCTGAGTGCGGGCAGCGCCCTGCGCGACGACAGTCATCAACGAACTCACCTCCGGGTCATGCACGTGCGGACGTGTTCCGCGCCGGCCGGCGGGAACGGACCCCACCGTAACAAGCCCCCTCAGCGCGGGGCCAGTTCTTTTTCCCGCAGCCGCCGCAGCCGCCCGGAGCCGCCGGAACGCGAGCCGCGGCCGCGGCCGCCCGCGGCGGATCGGCGGGGTGCCGCGCGAGGTCGCCCGCCCGGACCGCCGGCCCCGGCACGGGCGACGCGGCGGTCAGCCGGACGGCGGGCAGGGGGACGGGCGCGGGCGGATGATGTCCGTTTCGTTCAGGACGCGCGACCCGGCACGTGCCTAGCCTGCTGGCATGACTCCACGACTCGACATGATCGGCCTGGTCGTCTCCGACATGGCCGCCTCGCTCGCCTTCTACCGCCGCCTCGGGCTCGACGTCCCCGCCGACTCCGACGAGCAGCCGCACGTCGAGGCCACCCTGCCCGGGGGGCTGCGGATCGCGTGGGACACCGAGGCGACGGTGCTCTCCTTCGACCCGACCTGGACCAGGCCCATCGGCGACAGCCGCCGGGAACTCGCTTTCCTGTGCGACTCCCCCGCCGAGGTGGACGCGCTGTACGCCGAGTTGACCGGCGCCGGGTACGAGGGCCATCTGCCGCCCTGGGACGCGGCCTGGGGCCAGCGCTACGCCATGGTCTTCGACCCGGACGGCTCCGGGGTCTCGCTCTTCGCCCCGGCGTAGGCACGCGGCGGCGCGGGCGGGCCCCCGGCCGAGCGTGCGCGGCCCGCAGCGGGAGGCGTCCGGGAGCGCGGGTGCTCCGGGGTGCCGGCGCATGCCCGCGGGCCCGGCGCACGGACCTCGGCGCCCGGCCCGGCAGTACGCCACCTCTCAGCGGGCCGGTGGCGCACCACGGGCACGCGCCGCTCCCAGGCCCCGCCGGCCGAGGCCGGACCGTCCGGCCGCCCGGGCCGTCGAGGCCGGGCCCGCGCGCCGGATCGGCGGCGCCCGCCCCGCCACCGCCCGGCCGGGACGGCGGCGCCGTCTCCTGCCTGCCGCCGGGCCGGGCCGGGAGGTGGCTCCCGGCCCGCGATGGCCGCCGCCGCTCGGTCCGAGCCGCGCCGGCCCGGCGGAGAGCGAGCGGCCCGGGTGGTCAGTGCTTGCGCAGCCGGGCGGAGTAGTCCTCCGGCGGCAGGAACTTCGACCACCGCTCGGGGAATTCCGAGGGCATCCCCTCGTCCTCGTCGTCCTCCGACTCGCCCTCCGCCATCGCCCGCCAGGCCGCCGCCCGAGCGACCAGCTGCGCGGCCTCCGCCTCCCGGGCCCGCTCGTTCGCCTCGCGCGCCGTGGCCGTGGCCACGGACGGCCAGACCCGGTCGATGGCCGCGTTCACGGCCGCGCCGACGAGGACCGCGAAGGCCGAGATGCCGATCCACAGCAGGACCGCCACCGGCGCGGCGAGGGACCCGTAGATCGTCGGCCCCTCCACGGTGTTGGTCAGGTAGATCCGCAGCAGGAACGAGCCCACCACCCACATCGCGAGCGCTACCAGCGCGCCCGGCACGTCCTCGATCCAGGGCGACCGCACCGGTACCGACACGTGGTAGAGCGTCGTCAGGAAGGAGATGGACAGCAGGGTGACGGTCGGCCAGTACAGGACCGCGATCAGCTCCGTGCCCCAGGGCACCAGCCGTACCACCGCGTCCGGCCCCGCCACCATCAGCGGCAGCAGGACCGCGCCGATGAGCAGCGCGATGATGTAGAGGAGGAAGGCGAGCAGCCGGGTCTTGACGATGCCCCGGTGCCCGTCGAGCCCGTACATCACGGTGATGGTGTCGATGAAGACGTTGACCGCGCGCGATCCCGACCAGAGGGCGAAGGCGAAGCCGAGGGAGATGATGTCGGGGCGGCCGCGCCCGGTCACGTCGTCCAGCAGCGGTCGGGCGATGTCGTTGACGCCCCGGTCGGACAGCACCGTGCCCACCGCGCGCAGGATGTTCTCCTCGATGCTGGCGACGGTCTGGGTGTCCGTCCACCCGTCGACGTAACCCAGCAGGCCCAGCAGGCCGAGGAAGAGCGGGGGAAGCGAGAGCAGCGTGAAGAAGGCGGCCTCGGCGGCCAGCCCGAGGATGCGGTATTCGATGCAGGAATTGACGGTGTCTTTCAGCAGCAGCCAGGCCATCTTGCGCTTGGAGACGTTGCGGTAGAGGGCGCGGGCCCGGTGGAGCCGCCCTGGGAGCCGCTCGGGTGTTTCTTTTGCTGGCTGCACGTCCTTACGGTATCCGCATGGCAGCCACCACCCACACAGTCAGCAATCAGGCCCCGCCCCTGGTGGGCTACGACGTCTACGGCGGTGACCGGGTCCTCACGGAGGGCGTGGAGCGGCATCTCGCCTCCGCGGAGCCCGCACTCCTGCGCGCGGTACAGGAGGAGCTCACCCGCCTCGGGCGCTCGGCGGGCTCGGCGCAGGCCCAGGAATGGGGGAGGCAGGCGAACGAGTACCCGCCCAGGCTCCGGACGCACGACCGGTACGGGAACCGGATCGACGAGGTGGAGTTCCATCCGGCCTGGCACCGGCTGCTCGGCAAGGCGGTGACCTCCGGGCTCACGGACGCCTGGGGGCGTCCGGCGGGGCATCTGCGCCGGGCCGCCGGGTTCTTCGTATGGTCGCAGACCGAGTCCGGGCACGGCTGCCCGGTGTCGATGACGCATGCCGCCGTGCCGGCGCTGCGGACCGATCCCGAGCTGGCCGCCGAGTGGGAGCCGCGGCTGACCTCGCACGTGTACGAGGAGGGGCTGCGGCCGGCCGCCGAGAAGACCGGTGTGCTCTTCGGCATGGGGATGACGGAGAAGCAGGGCGGCAGCGACGTACGGGCGAACACGACGGCGGCGGCGCCCCTGGACGCCCCCGGGGAATACCTGCTGACCGGGCACAAATGGTTCTGCTCGGCGCCGATGTGCGACGGCTTCCTGGTGCTGGCACAGGCCCCGGGAGGACTGACCTGCTTTCTCGTGCCGCGGGTGCTCCCCGACGGCACGCGCAACGTCTTCGCGCTCCAGCGGCTCAAGGACAAGCTGGGCAACCGGTCGAACGCGTCGAGCGAGGTGGAGTTCGACGGGACCTGGGCCCGGCGGGTGGGCGAGGAGGGCCGGGGCGTGCGGACCATCATCGAGATGGTCGCGGCGACCCGGCTGGACTGCGTCATCGGCTCGGCTTCGCTGATGCGGCAGGCCCTGACGCAGGCGGTGCACCACGCCGAACACCGGTCCGCGTTCGGGGCGCCGCTCGTCCGGCAGCCGCTGATGCGCAACGTGCTCGCCGACCTGGCCGTGGAGTCGGAGGCGGCCACGACCCTGACCTTGCGGCTGGCGGCCGCCTACGACGCGGGGACGGAGCAGGAGAAGGCCTTCCTGCGCCTCGCGGTGCCCGTCGCCAAGTACTGGGTGACCAAGCGCTGTACGCCGATGGTCGCGGAGGCGCTGGAGTGTCTGGGCGGCAACGGCTACGTCGAGGAGTCCGGGCTGCCGAGACTGCTGCGGGAATCTCCGCTGAACTCCATCTGGGAGGGATCGGGCAATGTACAGGCGCTCGACGTGCTGCGGGCGCTCCAGCGGGAGCCGCAGGCGCTGAACGCCTTCCTCCAGGAGGTCGGCCTGGCCAGGGGCGCCGACCACCGGCTGGACGCGGCCGTCAAGGGCCTGCTCACGGAGCTCGCCGACCTGGACGGCATCGAGGCCCGCGCCCGCCGCGTCGTGGAGCGCATGGCGCTGGTGCTGCAGGGATCGCTGCTGGTGCGCTGGGCCCCGCCGGAGGTGGCGGACGCGTTCTGCGCCTCGCGGCTGGGGGGTGACTGGGGCGCGGCCTTCGGCACGCTGCCGCACAGCCTGGGTCTGGGCGCGATCGTGGAACGGGCGCGGATCGCGGACTGAGGACGTGTCCTTCGGATCGTGCGGGCCCCGCGAGGTCCGCACGACGCCCGCGGGCCCGAAAGCGCCCGCGAGTTTGGAGGACGCGTCCCGGGGCGGTCCCCAAACCGCTCCGAGCCGGGATCCGGGCCCGTTGACCGGATCAGGGGCGGCGCCGCGCCGACTCGGCGCCGCCCCTGATCCGAGAAGCCCCGAGGAGGAGCTGTCACGCCACCTCAGCGGCGTGCGGACAGTTTCGGTCGGGTGACCGGGACTTGGCGAGAGTTGCATACCGTTGCAACCTTTGAGTCGGCGGCCGTCGGCCGGGGGTGCCGGGGGGGTCTCGCGGGACCGGCCCCGCGGTTCGCGTCGTACGTCCTGTTCGCACGGGGAGGTTCCGGTGGCCAACACCGCACACGGCACGGTCGATGTGGCGCGCATCTCGGCCATGGACGCGCGGGACGCCGCTCGTCTGCTCAAGGGCGTACGGGCGGCCGCGCTGGCCGGGGACCGCCCGCCCGCCGCGCCGCGCCCGGATATCGCCGAGTCCTGGCGCCGGATGCTGGCCGTCGGGGTGCACCCCGACCGCGACGCCCGCTCGCGGATGCTGTCGGCCGCCGAGACCGAGGAGCGGCGGCACGTCTCGCCGCTGCGGGAACTGCTGCCGGTGCTCCGCGAAGGGCTGCTGCCGTCGCTGGACGAGGCGCTGCACATCATGGTCGTCGCCGATGCCGACGGGCGGCTGCTGTGGCGGGAGGGCCACAGCTCCATCCTGCGCAAGGCGGACCGGCTGGGCTTCTCGGTGGGGGCCGACTGGGACGAGGCCGTGGTCGGCACCAACGGGGTGGGCACCGCCCTGGTGGCCCGCCGGCCCGTCCAGGTGTTCTCGGCGGAGCACTTCGTCTCCAGCCACCACGACTGGACCTGTGCGGGGGCGCCCGTGAGGGACCCGCGGGACGGGCGGCTGCTCGGCGTGGTCGACGTCAGCGGGCCGCTGGCGACCATGCATCCGGCGACGCTGGCCTGGGTCAGCTCGGTGGCCCGGCTCGCCGAGCGGGAGTTGCGGATCCGGCACCTGGAGTCGCTGGAACGGCTGCGCGCGGTGGCGGCCCCGCTGCTGGCGCGGCTGCCGGGGCGGGCCCTCGCCGTCGATCCGCACGGCTGGACGGCGGCGGTGACGGGGCTGGCGCCGACGGAGCGCGTCACGCTGCCGAAGGACTTCGGGCCGGGCCGGGTGTGCGTGCCGCGGCTCGGCGAGTGCGTGGTGGAGCCGCTGCCCGGGGGCTGGCTGCTGCGGGTCGCCCAGGACCGTACGAGTGCGGCGGTGACCCGGATCGTGCTCGATCTCAGCCGGGCCGGATCCTGGTCGGCGACGGTGTACGGGGCCGCCGGGAGCTGGTCGCAGGAGCTGAGCCCGCGCCACGCTGAGCTGTTGTTCCTGCTGGCGGAGAAGCCGGGGGGCCGCTCGGCGGCGGAGCTGTCCGCGGAACTGTTCGGGGACCCGACCCGTACGGTGACGGTCCGCGCGGAGATGTCGCGCGTACGCCGCCACCTCGCGGGCGTGCTGACCCACCGGCCGTACCGCTTCGCGCCGGACGTGGAGGTGGAGCTGATCCGCCCGCGGGACCCGGCCGCGCTGCTCCCCCACTCCACGGCTCCGGCGGTACTCCGCGCCCGCCGGGGCGGGAGCGGGCCGGGGGGCAGCCCGCGGCGGTAGCGGGGCCTGTGGTTCCCTGGCCGCATGAGCACCATCACCCTCACCACGTGGTCCCTGGAAATGACCTCGCCCTCGGACCTCGTCGCCGCGGCCGCGCCGGGCCCGGGGATCACGGTCTCCCGGGCGGAGGTCCCGTCCCCCGAGTTCAGCCGCTTCCTCTACGCCTCGGTGGGCGGGGACATCCACTGGACGGACCGGCTCTCCCTGACCCGGGCGCAGTGGGTGGAGTGGCTGGACCGGCCGGGAGTGGAGACGTGGGTGGCGTACGACCGGGGCACGCCGGCCGGGTACGTGGAGCTCGACCCGCAGGACGACGGGGTGGTGGAGATCGTCTACTTCGGCCTGCTGCCGGACTTCCGCGGCCGCCGGATCGGCGGACACCTGCTGTCGGTGGGCGTGGCCCGGGCCTGGGACCTCGCCTCGCGGTGGCCGGGGCGCGAGGCGACCCGCCGCGTGTGGCTCCACACGTGCAGCTTGGACGGACCGACGGCGATGGACAACTATCTGCGCCGTGGCTTCCGGCTCTTCAAGACGGAAACGGAATCCACGGAGGCCACCGGGACCCCGGGTCCCTGGCCCGGCGCGTAGCCCTGGGGGCAAAGGCCCGGTCGACGACGGACTGTTGGCCCATATCTCCCCAGCCCACTCGGAGAACGTGAACTCCTTCGGCACGATCTCCGTGGAAGTCGACACCGAACTCGCCAAGCTCGACCCGGCTGGCTACCGCCCACTGCGGCCCCGCCGCCCGGAACGGTCCTGAAGGCGCCCACTGATCACATCCGTCCGAAGGAGCTGAGCGGCCCTCTGACACCAGTTGCGGTTGAGGTCTCGTACCCGGCGCAGCGCCCGCTACCGGGGCTGACCGCCCCCGTTGTCCTCGAACAGGTCTCGGGTACGGCGCAGCAGCGCCTCCCGTACGCGGTCCGGTGACAGGACCCGTAGCGTGGTGCCCAGGCTGAGGAGGTATGCGGCGAGCTGGTCGGCGTCGTTGCCGCCGATTTCGACGATGGTGGCATCGGGGCCGTCCGGGTGATGGGTGCCGATCGTGGGCGGGACCAGCCGAAGCGCCTGGTCCATGGGGTGCGCTAGCCGGACTGTGACGTAGAGGGGGTACACGACGCCCGCGATGGATCGAGAGACGAGGAGCGCCGGGTCGGGCGGGTCGACGAGTTCGACGGCATGTCCGGTCGGCTGTACTTGTACCACCCGGTCGGCCCGGAATGTCCGCCACTGGTCCCGGGCCACGTCCCGGGCGACGAAGTACCAGCGGCGGCCTGTGTGTACCAGGCGGTAGGGGTCGATGTCCCGGACAGTGGCCTTCCCCGCATGGTCGCGGTACGACATACGGGTGCGCTCGCCACGGCGGCAGGCGGCGGCCAGTTCCAGCAGCATGCCGGGCGAGATCTGACGTCCCTCGGGCCTGGGAGTGTGTACGAAGGTCGCATCCATCTCGCTCAGCCGGTCCGCGATCCGGGGCGGTAGGACCTGCCGTAGTTTCAACAGCGCCGACAGCGAGTCCTGGTCGCTGCCCAGGACGCCGCTGAGCGAGGCCTCTCGCAGTGCGACGGCCACGGCAAGCGCCTCCTCGTCGTCGAGGATCAGCGGTGGCACCCGGGTGCCGCCGCCGAGGCGGTAGCCGCCCCAGGGTCCGGGGTCGGACTCGATGCCGTAGCCGAGTTCCCGCAGCCGGGCGATGTCCCGCCGGACCGTGCGGTCGGTCACCGCCATCCGCTCGGCCAGCTCGCGGCAGGTCCACGTCGGTCGAGTGGACAGCAGCGAGACCAGTCGCAGCAGGCGGGCGGAGGTGCTGATCACATCCCGAAGTGTTCCCCATGACCAGGACCGGAACTGTCCTGGTCCCGTCATAGCGTCCTCCCCATGAGTACCGAACCCACATCCGGACCCACGATCCGCTTGCTGTCCGTCGACTTCGATTGCCCGGACCCCGCCGAGCTGGCCCGTTTCTACGGCGACGCGCTCGGCTTGCCCGTCGTCTACTCCAGCGACGACTTCATCCTGCTCGGCCGGGAGGGTTCACCTGGACTGGGCTTCATCCGGGTGGCCGACTACCGGCGTCCGACCTGGCCGGACCCATCCCATGGCAAGCAGGCTCACATCGAACTGGGCGTCGACGATCTGGACGCCGCCCACGCACGGATGCTGGCACTGGGCGCCATGGAACCCCTGGTTCAACCACACCCCGATCAGCGGAGGGTCCTGCTGGACCCCGCAGGCCACCCCTTCTGCATCTCCACGCAGGACTGAGCATCATCGGCCGGCCGATGACCATGAGCGCCAGATCAGCCAGGAACGGAGCCAACCCGGGCACGGCGCGCACCACGGAGTCTGGGGTTGGCGGAACGACACCACCGCGCAGGCCTCCCTCGCCGCCGCCCTTGGCCCCGCTGTAGGCCTCGCAGTACCAAACCGGCCTCACTGTCCTGGCCGGAGTAGGCCTGCCGGTCGATGGCCGCCCCTGATGAAACGAGCCACCGAGGCATGGGCATGGTCCTCAGACAGGGACCATGCCCATGCCCGGAGCGTCACGTGAGGGGCGAGCCGCTCATCTCCTTCGGGCAGCGGTCGAGATCGCCCGAACGCGGGTGCCGGAGCATTCCACTCGGCTGTCTCACAAGCATGGAACGGATCTACATGCTGGAGCGCGCCGCCGGCGCCCGTGCCGCCAAGGAAGCCCGCGGCCTGCCTACCGGACGCCCCGCTAAATTGGACGCGACCACCCGAGCCGGAGCCGCCCAGCGGATCAAGGACGGCGCGATCCCCGAGCAGGTCGCCGCCGAACTCGGCGTCAGCCGCTCCACGCTGTACCGGGAGCTGCGCAAGCACCGCGAGGGTGCCATCGTCGAACAAATCGGACGGGAAGGGTGATCAGCGGTCCAGGCCAGATCCCCGCAGGTCATCCATATCCGGTGCTTTTGCGGCGATTACTACGGGACCCCCCTGACGGGCGGCCAGTGACGCCCGTCACGTCATCCCATCATGCGGGACGACTTCGTCCGCATGGTGGACAGTAGTGGACTCCTCCAATCGGCACATGACACGCTTCCGCCATGAATGGAGCTGGAATTGCCTTGGTGAGTCGGCGGCACGTCGACCTCGGCCGCATGTCCAGCGCCATCTGTCCGGCGCGCTGACGGAACCAGCACCGCCGCACATCGCCGCAGCTCCCGGCCCTCGCCGCCGTGGACGCGTCGATCACCGCCAGCCCCCGAAGGCCGCATACCGCCCTGCCCGCCGGCAACCCCGGTACTGGCGCGGAGGTCAGCCACACCCGCTCAGCGGCGCCGACGTGACCGGGGGCGGGCCGCCGCTCCCCCTGCCCTCCCCTGCCTCGATCGAGCCGCCGAAGAAGGACGTACCCCCATGGCCGCCACCCCCGAAACGCCCGCAGCCGCGCCCGCAGCCGCCGCGCGCCGCAAGACCGGTCGTCACCGCGGTGAGGGCCAGTGGGCCGTCGGACACCACACCCCCCTCAACGGCAACGAGCAGTTCAAGAGGGACGACGACGGTCTCAATGTGCGGGCGCGCATTGAGACGATCTACTCCAAGACGGGCTTCGACTCGATTGACCCCAACGACCTGCGCGGCCGCATGCGCTGGTGGGGCCTCTACACCCAGCGCAAGCCCGGGATCGACGGCGGCAAGACCGCGATCCTGGCGCCGGAGGAGCTGGACGACAAGTACTTCATGCTGCGCGTGCGCATCGACGGCGGCCGGCTGACCACCGAGCAGCTGCGCGTCATAGGCGAGATCTCCGAGGAGTTCGCGCGCGGCACGGCCGACCTCACCGACCGCCAGAACGTGCAGTACCACTGGATCCGGATCGAAGACGTCCCGGAGATCTGGCGCCGTCTGGAGGCCGTCGGGCTGTCCACCACCGAGGCCTGCGGTGACACGCCCCGCGTCATCCTCGGTTCGCCCGTCGCCGGCATCGCGCAGGACGAGATCATCGACGGCACGCCCGCGATCGAGGAGATCTACCGCCGCATCGTCGGCAACCCGGACTACTCCAACCTGCCCCGCAAGTTCAAGTCCGCGGTCTCCGGTTCGCCGCTCCTCGACGTGGCGCACGAGATCAACGACATCGCGTTCGTCGGCGTCAACCACCCCGAGCACGGGCCCGGTTTCGACGTCTGGGTCGGCGGCGGCCTGTCCACCAACCCCAAGCTGGGCGTGCGCCTGGGCACCTGGGTCCCGCTCGACGAGGTCCCGGACGTCTACGAGGGCGTCATCTCCATCTTCCGCGACTACGGCTACCGCCGGCTGCGCACCCGCGCCCGTCTGAAGTTCCTCGTCGCCGACTGGGGTCCGGCCAAGTTCCGCCAGGTCCTGGAGGACGAGTACCTGGGCCGCAAGCTCACCGACGGCCCGGCGCCCGAGCAGCCCACCGGCCAGTGGCGCGACCACGTGGGTGTCCACCAGCAGCAGGACGGCCGCTTCTACGTCGGCTTCGCGCCCCGCGTCGGCCGCGTCGACGGTGCGACCCTCACCAAGATCGCGGACATCGCCGAGCAGCACGGTTCCGGGCGCCTGCGCACCACCGCCGAGCAGAAGATGATCGTGCTGGACATCGAGGCGGACCGGGTCGACTCGGTCGTCGCCGCGCTGGAGGCGCTGGACCTGCGGGTCAAGCCGTCCCCGTTCCGCCGCGGCACGATGGCCTGCACCGGCATCGAGTTCTGCAAGCTGGCCATCGTGGAGACCAAGGCGCGCGGCGCCTCGCTCATCGATGAACTGGAGCGCCGCCTGCCGCAGTTCGCCGAACCGCTGACGATCAACATCAACGGCTGCCCGAACGCCTGCGCCCGTATCCAGGTGGCGGACATCGGTCTCAAGGGCCAGCTGGTCCTGGACGACGACGGCAACCAGGTGGAGGGCTACCAGGTCCACCTGGGCGGCGCCCTCGGCCTGGAGGCCGGCTTCGGCCGCAAGGTCCGCGGCCTCAAGGTCACCGCCGACGGTCTGCCGGACTACGTCGAGCGGGTCGTCACGCGCTTCGAGGAGCAGCGCGCGGACGGCGAGCGCTTCGCCGCCTGGGTGACCCGGGCGAGCGACGAGGCACTGTCGTGAGCGAGCGCGCCGCCCCCTTCTACTGCCCGTACTGCGGCGACGAGGACCTGTTCCCCCATGAGCAAGGCCACGGCGCCTGGGAATGCAGGGCCTGCAACCGAGCCTTCCAGCTGAAGTACCTCGGGCTGCTGGCCCCGGGAGTGCGGTCCGACGACGCTGGAGGGGACGAGACGTGACGAGGACTCAGGAGACGGGCGGCCTGAACGCCGCGACGCTCAAGGACGTGGCCGAGCGGGCGGGCCGGGACCTGGAGGACGCCTCCGCGCTGGAGATCCTGCGCTGGGCGGCCGACACCTTCGGCAAGAAGTTCGCCGTGACCTCCTCCATGGAGGACGCGGTCGTGGCCCACCTGGCCTCCCGTGTCTTTCCCGGCGTGGACGTGGTCTTCCTCGACACGGGCTACCACTTCGAGGAGACCATCGGCACCCGTGACGCGGTCGAAGCCGTGATGGACGTCAACGTCATCACGCTCACCCCGCGTCAGACGGTCGCCGAACAGGACGCCGAGTACGGCCCGGGGCTGCACGACCGCGACCCGGACCTGTGCTGCGCGCTGCGCAAGGTCAAGCCGCTGGAGGAGGGCCTGACCGCGTACGACGCGTGGGCGACGGGCCTGCGCCGCGACGAGTCCCCGACCCGGGCGAACACCCCGGTGGTCGGCTGGGACGAGAAGCGGCGGAAGGTCAAGGTCTCGCCGATCGCCCGCTGGACGCAGGAGGACGTGAACGCCTACGTCGCCGAGCACGGCGTGCTGACCAACCCGCTGCTGATGGACGGCTACGCCTCCGTCGGCTGCGCCCCCTGCACCCGCCGCGTGGCGGAGGGCGAGGACGCGCGGGCCGGCCGCTGGGCCGGGCGGGGCAAGACCGAATGCGGGCTGCACGGCTGATGGCGCGGCCGATGACACCTGTGATGACACGGCTGACGGCGCATGACACAGAACCGACGGAGAAGAAGCAGATGAGCGTGAGCGACCAGGGCGCCACCGTGTGGCTGACCGGGCTGCCGAGCGCGGGCAAGACCACCATCGCCTACGCGCTGGCCGAGAGGCTGCGCGCCGAGGGCCACCGCGTGGAGGTCCTCGACGGCGACGAGATCCGCGAGTTCCTCTCCGCGGGGCTCGGCTTCAGCCGCGAGGACCGGCACACCAACGTGCAGCGGATCGGGTTCGTCGCCGAACTCCTCGCCGGCAACGGCGTCAAGGCGCTGGTGCCGGTGATCGCGCCGTTCGCGGACAGCCGGGAGGCCGTGCGCAAGCGCCACGCCGCCGAGGGCACCCCGTACCTGGAGGTCCATGTGGCCACCCCGGTCGAGGTCTGCTCGGAGCGTGACGTCAAGGGCCTGTACGCCAAGCAGGCGGCGGGCGAGATCTCCGGTCTGACCGGGGTCGACGACCCGTACGAGGCACCGGAGACCCCGGACCTCCGTATCGAGTCGCACACGCAGACCGTGCGGGAGTCGGCTTCGGCCCTGCACGCGCTGCTCACCGAGAGGGGTCTGGCATGACCACCGTCGCCCACCTGCACGACGCCGCGGACGATTCCGCCGCTTCCGCTCCGTACGCGCTGTCGCACCTCGACGCCCTCGAATCCGAGGCGGTGCACATCTTCCGCGAGGTGGCGGGCGAGTTCGAGAAGCCGGTGATCCTCTTCTCCGGCGGCAAGGACTCCATCGTCATGCTGCACCTGGCGCTGAAGGCGTTCGCGCCGGCGCCGGTGCCCTTCACGCTGCTGCACGTCGACACGGGCCACAACTTCCCCGAGGTGCTGGAGTACCGCGACCGCACGGTGGCCCGGCACGGGCTGCGCCTGCACGTGGCGTCCGTCCAGGACTACATCGACGCGGGCAAGCTCCGTGAGCGCCCGGACGGCACCCGCAATCCGCTCCAGACGCTCCCGCTGACCGAGGCGATCCAGCAGCACCGCTTCGACGCCGTCTTCGGCGGCGGCCGCCGCGACGAGGAGAAGGCCCGCGCCAAGGAGCGGGTGTTCTCGCTGCGCGACGAGTTCTCGCAGTGGGACCCGCGCCGCCAGCGCCCGGAGCTGTGGCAGCTGTACAACGGCCGCCACGCGCCCGGCGAGCACGTGCGCGTCTTCCCGCTGTCCAACTGGACCGAGCTGGACGTGTGGCAGTACATCGCCCGGGAGTCCATCGAGCTGCCGGAGATCTACTTCGCCCACGAGCGCGAGGTGTTCGCCCGCAACGGCATGTGGCTGACGGCCGGCGAGTGGGGCGGCCCGAAGGAGGGCGAGACGACCCAGACGCGTCTGATCCGCTACCGCACCGTCGGTGACATGTCCTGCACCGGCGCCGTCGACTCCGACGCGGCCACGCTGGACGCCGTCATCGCCGAGATCGCCGTCTCCCGGCTCACCGAACGGGGCGCCACGCGCGCCGACGACAAGATGTCCGAGGCCGCGATGGAAGACCGCAAGCGCGAAGGGTACTTCTAGACATGACCAGCACCACCGAGCAGTTCGCCGATCTGTCGGCGACCACGCTGCTGCGCTTCGCGACCGCCGGTTCCGTCGACGACGGCAAGTCCACCCTGGTGGGCCGCCTGCTGCACGACTCCAAGTCGGTCCTGACCGACCAGATGGAGGCCGTCGAGGCCGTCTCCGCCCAGCGCGGCCAGGACGCCCCCGACCTGGCGCTGCTCACCGACGGCCTGCGGGCCGAGCGGGAGCAGGGCATCACCATCGACGTCGCCTACCGCTACTTCGCGACCGCGCGCCGCCGGTTCATCCTGGCGGACACCCCCGGGCACGTGCAGTACACCCGGAACATGGTCACCGGAGCCTCCACCGCCGACCTGGCCGTGGTCCTGGTCGACGCCCGCAACGGTGTGATCGAGCAGACCCGCAGGCACGCGGCCGTCGCCGCGCTGCTGCGCGTCCCGCACGTGGTCCTGGCCGTCAACAAGATGGACCTGGTGGACTACGCGGAGTCCGTCTTCGCGAAGATCGCCGAGGAGTTCACCGCGTACGCCTCCGACCTGGGCGTCCCGGAGATCACGGCGATCCCCATCTCGGCGCTGGCCGGGGACAACGTCGTGGAGCCGTCCGCCCACATGGACTGGTACGGCGGCCCGACGGTGCTGGAGCACCTGGAGACCGTCCCGGTCAGCCACGACCTCACCGCCTGCCCGGCGCGCTTCCCGGTCCAGTACGTGATCCGCCCGCAGAGCGCGGAGCACCCGGACTACCGCGGCTACGCGGGCCAGATCGCCTCCGGCGTGCTGCGCGTCGGCGAGGCCGTGACCGTACTGCCCTCGGGCCGTACGACCACCATCGTGGGCATAGACGCGCTCGGTGAGAGCGTGGACATCGCCTGGGCCCCGCAGTCGGTGACGCTGCGTCTGAAGGACGACATCGACATCTCGCGCGGCGACCTGATCGCGCCCAGCGCGAGCGCCCCGGCGACCACGCAGGACGTCGAGGCGACGGTCTGCCACGTGGCGGACCAGCCCCTGGCCGTCGGCGCCCGCGTGCTGCTCAAGCACACCACGCGCACGGTGAAGGCGATCGTCAAGGAGATCCCCTCGCGGCTCACCCTGGACGACCTGTCCCAGCACCCGAACCCCGGTCAGCTCGTCGCCAACGACATCGGCCGGGTGGTGGTCCGTACGGCGGAGCCGCTCGCGCTCGACGCGTACGCCGACTCGCGCCGCACCGGCTCCTTCCTGCTGATCGACCCGGCCGACGGCACCACCCTCGCGGCGGGCATGGCGGGCGAGTCCTTCGCCTCCACGGCGGAGACCACCGTCCAGGCGGACGAGGAAGGGTGGGATTTCTAAATCATGCTCTCCGACATCTACTCCACCTTCGCGAAGGAGGGCGGCCGCGTGGGCAGCGGCGTCCTCGGCAGCGGCCAGGGAGGAGTGGCGCGATGTGCGCGATGACGTACGCGCACCGCATGCGCGCCCACACCCCCCACGAGCCGTACCCGCCCCTGCTCCACAGACGAAGACGTGCGTCATGAGATGACCACGTCACGAGAGGAAGTCCTCCCGTGCCTGCCATCCGCACCACCCGTACCTCCCTGCGCCGCGGCGCCGTCGTCGCCGCCACCCTGCCGCTCCTGATCGGTGCGCTGGCCTCCTGCGGCTACGGCTCCCAGGCCGCGAAGAACGAGCCGAAGGACCCGGCCGCCAACGTGGCCGGCTCCGACAAGAAGCTCTCCGCCTCCGAGGTCCGCATCGGGTACTTCCCGAACCTGACGCACGCCACCGCGCTGGTCGGTCTTGAGGAAGGCCTGATCGCGAAGGAGCTGGGCGGCACCAAGATCAAGCCGCAGGCCTTCAACGCCGGCCCCTCCGAGATCGAAGCCCTCAACGGCGGCTCTCTCGACATCGGCTTCATCGGCCCCTCGCCGTCGATCAACGCCTACGTGAAGGCCAAGGGCGCCAACCTGCGGATCATCTCCGGTTCCGCCTCCGGCGGCGTCAAACTCGTCGTGAACCCGGACAAGATCAAAACCCTGGACGACCTCAAGGGCAAGAAGATCGCCACCCCGCAGAAGGGGAACACGCAGGACGTCGCGTTCCTCAACTGGATCGCCGAAAAGGGCTGGACGGTCGACCCCGAGTCCGGCAAGGGTGACGTCTCCGTCGTCCGTACGGACAACAAGGTCACCCCGGACGCCTTCAAGCAGGGCTCGATCGACGGCGCCTGGGTACCCGAACCCACGGCCTCCAAGCTCGTCTCCGACGGCGGCGCCGTCCTCCTGGACGAGACCTCCCTGTGGCCCGACAAGAAGTTCGTGATCACGAACGTCATCGTGTCCCAGAAGTTCCTCACGGACCACCCGGACGTGGTCGAGGCCGTACTCAAGGGCACCGTCAAAACGAACGAGTGGATCAACGCCCACCCGGACAAGGCGAAGGCCGCGGCCAACGCGGCGCTGGCGAAGGAGGGCGGCAAGCCCCTCGACGCCAAGGTCATCGACCCGGCCTGGCCGAGCATCGCGATCACCGACGACCCGCTGGCCGCGACGCTGAAGACCCAGTCCGACTGGGCGGTCAAGGCGGGGCTCATCGAGCAGCCCGACCTGACCGGCATCTACGACCTGACGCTCCTGAACAAGGTCCTGAAGGCCGCCGGCAAACCCGAGGTCTCCGACGCCGGTCTCGGCGCCAAGTAATCCGCCACTTGTAACCCGTAGTCCAGCAACCCAGGAGGTGACGACCATGGCCACCACACTCGCCAAGGCTGCCGAAAGCGCCTCAGCGGAGCAGACGCACACGCACGCCGCCCGCATCGAGCACGTCTCGAAGTCCTTCTCCGGCCCGGCCGGATCGCAGCTCGTCCTGGACGACATCAGCCTCGATGTCGCTCCCGGAGAGTTCGTCACCATCCTGGGTGCCTCGGGGTGTGGCAAGTCCACGCTGCTGAACCTGGTCGCGGGTCTCGACAAGCCGTCCACGGGGTCCATCGAGACCCCCGGCGGCCGTCCGGCCCTCATGTTCCAGGAGCACGCCCTCTTCCCGTGGCTGACCGCGGGCAAGAACATCGAACTCGCCCTGCGCCTGCGCGGGGTGGCCAAGGCCGACCGCAAGCCGGAGGCCGAGCGGCTGCTGGAGCTGGTCCGCCTCAGCGGCGCTTACGGCAAGCGCGTCCACGAGCTGTCCGGCGGCATGCGCCAGCGCGTGGCGCTGGCCCGGGCCCTCGCCCAGGACAGCCAGCTCCTGCTGATGGACGAGCCGTTCGCGGCGCTCGACGCCATCACCCGCGATGTCCTGCACGGCGAACTCACCCGCATCTGGGAGGAGACGAACCTCTCCGTCATCTTCGTCACGCACAACGTGCGCGAGGCCGTCCGGCTCGCCCAGCGCGTGGTCCTGCTCTCCTCCCGGCCCGGCCGGATCGCGAAGGAATGGACCGTGGGCATCCCGCAGCCGCGCCGCATCGAGGACGCGGACGTCGCGGAGCTGTCCCTTGAGATCACTGAACACCTGCGTGGGGAGATCCGCCGCCATGGCCAGCACTGACACCACCCCGAAGGTCGCAGCCAAGGGCAGCCGCGACGACCTGGCCGGCCTGGAGGCGGGACTCGACGCCCTCGACGCGGTCCAGACCCACCGCACGCCGGTCCGCGAGGTCCTCGTCAAGAAGGTCCTCCCGCCGCTCCTGGCCGTGAGTCTCGTGCTCGTGGTCTGGCAGATCCTCGTCGCGGCGAAGGTGACCGAGGAGAGCAAGCTGCCCGCGCTGTCCGCGGTATGGGACAGCCTGGCCGACATGTGGCTCAAGGGCACCCTCCTCGACGTCATCTGGACCAGCGTCTCCCGCGGCCTGCTCGGCTTCCTGCTCGCCCTCGCCATCGGCACCCCCCTCGGCCTCCTCGTCGCCCGCGTCAAGTTCATCCGCGCCGCCATCGGCCCCATCCTGCAAGGCCTGCAGTCGTTGCCTTCGGTGGCCTGGGTACCCCCGGCCGTCCTGTGGTTCGGCCTCAACGACGCGATGATGTTCACGGTGATCCTGCTCGGCGCCGTCCCCTCCATCGCCAACGGCCTCGTCTCCGGCATCGACCAGATCCCACCGCTCTACCTACGCGCCGGCCGCACCCTGGGCGCCACCGGCCTGCGCGGAGCCCGGCACATCGTCATGCCCGCCGCCCTGCCCGGCTACCTCGCCGGACTCAAGCAAGGCTGGGCCTTCTCCTGGCGCTCCCTGATGGCCGCCGAAATCATCGCCTCCTCCCCCGACCTCGGCCTGGGCCTCGGCCAACTGCTGGAGAACGGCCGCAACAACATCGACCTGCCGGGCGTATTCCTCGCCATCATCCTCATCCTCGTCGTCGGCATCGCCATCGACCTCCTCATCTTCAGCCCGGTCGAGCGGTGGGTCCTGCGCACCCGCGGCCTGATGGTCAAGAGCTGAGCCCCGTGTCCCGCGTACCCGCACTCCTCGTCATCGCCCACGGCAGCCGCGACCCGCGGCACGCCGCGACCGTGCACGCCCTCACGGGGCGGGCGCGGGCGCTGCGGCCCGGGCTGCGCGTGGAGACGGCCTTCCTCGACTTCAACTCCCCGACGGTGGGCCAGGCCCTGTCCGCGCTGTACCTGTCGGGCGTACGGGAGGTCGTCGCCCTCCCGCTCCTCCTCACCCGGGCCTTCCACGCGAAGTCCGACATCCCGGCGGCGCTGGCCGAGTCGACGGCCCGCCTCCCGGGGCTCTCCGTGCGGGTCGCCGACGTCCTCGGGCCCTCCCCGCTCCTCCTCTCAGCCCTCGAACTCCGGCTGGCCGAGGCCGGAATCACCCCGGCGGACCGCGCCACCACCGCGGTGGTGCTCGCGTCCGCCGGCTCCACAGACCCGGAGGCGATCGCAGCGATCGCTGAAACCGCGCGGGAGTGGCGGCGCACCGGTTGGTGCGCCGTGCGGCCTGCGTTCGCCTCCGGAGCCTTTCCCGCGGGGTTCTCCCGTACGCAGGACGCCGTACGGGCCCTGCGGGCCGAAGGTTTCCGCAGGGTGGCGGTGGCCCCGTACGTCATAGCCCCCGGCCGCCTGCCGGACCGTATCGCGGCGGGTGCGCAGGCCGCGGGCGCGGACGTGGTGGCCGGCGTGCTGGGCGCCGCCCCGGAACTGGCCCGCCTGCTGCTGCGCCGCTACGACGCCTCGGCGTCGGCCCCGGCCCGCCTCCCGGCCCTGACGGCTTGACGCACTCTGCTGGGCCTCCGCGCCTCTTGCCCCTCGGGTCATCCGGCCGCCTGCCGCGCGGGGGCGGCTACGCGCGGGCCGCCGCCTCGTCCGCCAGCGCCGTCAGGTCCTGGATGGACATGGAGCCCGGCGGAAACGACTCGCGCGCGAAGATGTTCGCGGCGTGCCGCAGGACGTCGTTGACCGGGGTCGGAACCCCGTGCAGGCGCCCCAGCAGCGAGATCTCCCCGTTGAGGTAGTCCGCCTCCACCGACCCCGTGCCCCGCGCCAGGCTCTGCCAGGAGGATCCGCCCCGTACGCCCGGCGGCTGGTCCGCCTTGCCGTCGCGGGCCGCCGACTGCTCGGCCTCCGAGGCGTACGCGATGCCCGCGGCCCCGTACGCCGCCTTCGCCTCGCGGATCGCCCGCGCCAGCAGCGCCGCCTTCGCCGCATCCGGCTCGGGGCCGGTCGTCGCCTGGATCGCGTTGCCGAGATTGCCCAGCAGCTTGGCGTACTTCCACCGCATCACGTCCTCGACCACCGGCGCCTCGAACCCGGACTTCTCCAGGTCTGCCGCGATCCTGCGCGCGAGGCCGTCCGCGCCGCCCGCCGCCAGGCCCAGGTGCAGGATCCCGGTGAGGGGCGCGCACAGTGCCGAGACCACGCCCGGCTCCAGGAAGGTGGAGGGCAGCCATACGCACAGCCCGTACACCCGGGCGAAGCGCCGCAGGGCGAGCCGTTCGCTCTCCACGCCGTTCTGCGCGCACAGCACGGGCAGCCGTTGCGCCGCCGTACCGCCACCCGCGACCTCCGCATCGCCCCACGCGTCGAGCGCGGCGATGGCGTCCTGGGTCTTCACGCCGAGCAGCAGGACGTCATCGGGCCGCAGTTCGCCCGGTTCGGCCGGTCCGCCGACGACCGGCAGGCGGTGGACCCGGGTCCCGTCGGCCGTCGTGAGCCGCAGCCCGTCCGCGCGCAGCGCCTCGGCGTGCGCCCCACGTGCGACGAGTACGACCTCGCGGCCCGCCTCCGCGAGCCGCCCGCCGATGGTGGCGCCGACCGCGCCCGAGCCGATGATGAGATAACGCATACCCGCGAGCCTGTCACACCGAGCCCCCCGCGCGCCGGTCGGGCCACGGCGGAACCTGACGCAACCTGTGCCCCACGCCGGGCACCGGATCAGGTGGCGGTGAGCTCGACAAGCTTGACGACGGTGTTCCAGTTGCGGGTCGTCACGTCCATGCCCCCGACAACGGCCGGCCGGGCCAGGGCCTCGGCCAGCTTGGAGCGGCCGAGGCCCTGCGGGGCGTAGAGGTAGAGGACGCGGTCGCCGACGCGGTACTCCTCGGGGAGGAAGGACGGAGCGTCGAGCGCGGCGAAACGGTCCTCGGCCGGCTGCTCGGAGCAGAAGACGGCGTGGAGCTGCTTGCCCTCCAGCTGGGCGGCCGGGAACGGGCAGGCGTCGGCGACGGCGCGCAGGTACTCCCCGTCCACGACCAGGCACGGCACCCGGAAGCCGAAGTGGGCCTCGATGGCGGTCTCCAGCTCCCGGGCGAGCGCCGCCGGGTCCTCGCGCGCACTGCTGAAGACCGCGTTGCCGCTCTGCAGGTACGTCTGTACGTCACCGTGGCCCAGGCCCTCCAGCACGGAGCGCAGCTCCGCCATCGGCACCCGCTTGGCCCCGCCCACATTGATGCCGCGCAGCAGCGCCGCGTACTTCTTCGTCATGAAGCCACCGTAGGCGGTGGCTACGACAGTTCGGCCTCGATGAGGTCCGCCGCCCGGCGGGTGCCGCCCTCGGCGGCCGTCGCCGCCCGCAGGACCGCGCAGCGGGCGGCGACGGCGGGGTCGCCGATCAGGGTGAGGACGGCTTCGCGGAGGGTCGCGGCGTCCGCTTCCTCCATCGGGACGTGCCGGGCCACGCCGAGGGAGGCGAGCATGTCGGCGTTGGAGAACTGGTCGACGGCCTGCGGGACGGCGACCATCGGGGTGCCGGTGGCCAGGCCCTCCTGGCTGCCGCCCGCGCCCGCGTGGGTGATGAAGGCGTCGGCCTGGCGCAGGATGTCCAGCTGCGGAACCCAGCGGTGGACCTCGACGTTGGCCGGGACCTCGCCCAGTTCGGCGGCGTCGGTGAACTTGCCGATCTGGAGGACCGTGTACCAGTCGGGGAGGTTCCCGAATGCCTCGATGCAGGTGCGGTAGAAGGCGGGTTGCTTGGTGAAGGTGGAGCCGAGCGAGACCAGCAGCAGCTTCCGGCCTTCGGCCGCCGGCGGGCGCAGCCAGCTGCCCTGGGCCGCCGTGCGGTCGCCCTGGCAGCTGCCGACGAAGGTGTGGACGGATTCGTCCACGCGGTCGGCGTTCGGCTGGAGGGCGCGCGGGATGAGGACGATGCTGCGGCGCGGGCGGCCGACGAGCCGGTCGGGGTCCTCGTCGATGCCGTTCGCGTCGAGCCAGGCGCGGAAGCGGGCGTAGTACGCCTTGCCGCGTTCGGAGGCGCGCAGTGCGGCCGTCATCGGCTCGGCGACCTCCTCCTCGTATCCGGTCCAGGCGACGAGGTTCGGGGAGAGCGAGACGGCCGGGACGCCCCAGCGGCGGGCGAGGACGATCGCGGGGTAGGAGGTGATGTCGTGGAGGACGAGGTCGGGTTCGTCGCCCTCGAAGGCGGCGGCGAGTTGGCCGAGTGCCTGGACGGCGTCGGCGAGGAAGGGTTCGAGGTGGTCGATGAGTTCGGTGCCCCAGGCCTCGGGCTCGTCGTCGGTGGGGAGGGTGGAGTTCCAGATCACCGGGGTGGCGCCGGTTTCCGCGACCTTCTCGGCGAAGGAGGCGGGGATGGCGTAGCTGACGCGGTGGCCGCGGGCGACGAGTTCCCGGATCACTTCGATGCTCGGGTTCACGTGCCCGTGGGCGGCTATGGAGAACATGGCGATGTGTGCGGGCTTGGCTGAGGTCATGATCCGACCATAACGAGACGAGACGTCTCGTGCAAGCATTTATGGCGGTCGTGGGCGCTGGCGGGGATCAAGAAGGACGCCCCGGCGCCTTCGGGGGCGCCCCGGCGGCATGCACCGCCCGCCTGCCCCGAAGGCGGCCGGGCCGTGACGGCAGAGTCACGCGTAACCGCCTGCCGGCCGGATCGGCCGGGTCCGGACCCGCCCCGGTCCTCGCGCGCGGCCGCTGATGGCGCGTCACAGCGCGCACACCGGGATGCGAGACTTGGCGCATTCACGACGAACGACGATCCGGCGAAGGACGAGACGAACGGCATGGACGAGGCGCGGGCCAGGGACGTACTGACGGCGGCGGGCCTCACCCGGGACCGGGATCCCGCCCTGCTGGCGTTCGGGGAGAACGCGGTGTTCGCGGTCGGGGAGCTGGTGGTCAAGGTGGGCCGCGAGACGGCCCTCCTGGCACGGGCCGAACGGGAACTCGCCGTGGCGCACTGGCTCGCCGGGGCCGGGGTGGCGGCGGTCCGTCCCGCCGAGCCGGAGCCCCGGCTGGTGGACGGGCACCCGGTGACCCTGTGGCACCGGCTCCCGGACCCGGTCCGGCCCGCCGGCCCGGAGGACCTGGCGGTACTGCTCCGGCAGATCCACGCCCTGCCCGCGCCGCCGTTCGCCCTGCCCGCGCGAGATCTGCTGGGCGGGGTCGAGCGCTGGCTGCGGCTGGCGGGCGACGCCGTCGATCCGGCGGACGCCGCGTACCTCCGGGCCCGGCGCGATGCATACGCCGACGAGGTGGCCGCGCTCACCCCGCATCTCCCTCCGGGGCCCATCCACGGCGACGCCCTGCCCCGCAACGTCCATGTGGGTCCGGACGGCCCGGTCCTGGTGGACCTGGAGACGGTATCGGCGGATCTGCGCGAACACGACCTGGTGGTGATGGCCCTCTCCCGCGACCGGTACGGACTGCCCGGCGAGCAGTACGAGGCGTTCGTGACGGCATACGGCTGGGACGTCCGCGACTGGGCAGGCTGCGCGGTCCTGCGCGGCGCCCGCGAAACGGCCAGCTGCGCCTGGGTCTCCCAGCACGCACCGGCCAACCCGAAGGCCCTGGCCGAATTCCGCCGCCGCGTCGCCTCCCTGCGCGACGGCGACCGGGAAACACGCTGGTACGCCTTCTGACCACCGAACCCGGGCGCCTCGTCACCACTGCGGGCTACGTCCAGCCCAGCGATCGCTGACACCCTCTCATCTCAGGCCGGCAGCAGCCCCCGCAGCGGCCACGCCGTGTCGATCACCGCGTCCACCGTGCCCTGGCGGCGCAGGTAGGACTGGAAGTCCCGGGCCCAGCGGGCGTGCCAGGTGCCCTGGCGGGTGTGCAGGTCGGCCGGGGTGAGGGCGGCCACTTCCGGGTGGCGCGCGGCTATCGCGCGGGCCACGTGGACCGCCGCGAGGGCGTCCGCCCCCGCGTCGTGGGCGTCGTCGAGGGTGACCCCGTACACCCCGCAGACCGCCTCCAGGGTCCGCTTGCCGCGCCGGTAGCGGTCCACGGCCCGGTCGATGGTCAGCGGGTCGACCACCGGTCCGGTCTCCATCCCGCCGAGCCGGTCGGCCAGCGAGGGCAGCCCGTGCCGGGCCAGTTCCGCCGTCAGCAGCGTCAGGTCGAAAGCCGCGTTGTACGCGACGACCACCGCCCCCCGCCGCCAGTGCCCGACCAGCGCCTGCGCGATCTCGTCCGCGACCTCCCCCACCGGGCGGCCCTCGGCGACCGCCCGCTCCGTACTGATCCCGTGGATCGCCGACGTCTGCTCGGGGATCGGTATCCCCGGATCCGCGAGCCAGCCCCGCCGCTCGCGCACCTCACCGCCCCGCACTTCGACCACCGCCGCCGTCACGATCCGGGACTCGCCCGGCTCCGTGCCGGTCGTCTCCAGGTCGAATCCGATCAGCACACCGCCGTGCCAGTCCCCCATGCCGTGCCAGCCCTCCACCCCGTGCCCCTCCCCCGTAAGTCCTTCAACGGTCCTCAGCCTGACACGGGGCACTGACAGCAGTGCGGCGGCCCCACCTGGAGTGTCAGGACGCCGGGTCGCCGCCGGAGAAGGGACACCCTCGCGCACACCGGTGCGGCGGCCCGCACAAACGGCCCTCAGGACACGGGCCGGGAGTCCTCCCACACCGACTCGAATTCCTCCCGGTACGTGGTGAACAGCCCCTGGTCCGCGTCCTTGGGCACCCCCCGCCCACCGCCCCGCAGCACCAGGACCGGCGCCTCCATGCCCCGCGCCCGGCGCAGGTAGGACTGCACCACCGCGATGCCCGAGGACTCCCCCTCCACCAGATAGGCGGTGAAGCGCGGGGTTTCGTCGAAGACGTGGATCTCGAAGCGCGACGGGTCCCGCAGCCCCGCCCGCACCCGCCGCACGTGCAGGATGTTCATCTCCACCGAGCGGCTCAGCTCCCCCTTGCGCAGTCCGAGTTCCCGCTCGCGCCGCTTGACCGCACTGCTCGCCGGGTTCAGGAACAGCAGCCGCACCCGGCAGCCGGCCTCCGTGAGCCGGACGAGTCTTCGGCCCGAGAAGTTCTGGACCAGCAGGTTCAGGCCTATGCCGATGGCGTCGAGCCGCCGGGCGCCGCCGAAGAGGTCCTCCGCCGGCAGCTGCCGCTGGAGCCGCACCCGGTCCGGGTGGACGGAGACGACGTCCGCGTACCGGTCGCCCACCAGGTCCTCGACGGCGTCGATCGGCAGCCGGTCCGCGGACGGGCTGCCCGCGCCGCCGCCCAGGACCTCCAGCAGCCGCGCCGAGGCCCGCTCGGCCTGCTCCAGCACCGCGCGCGACAGCGCCCGGTTGCGGGAGACGACGTTGCGCGTGACCTCCAGCTCGTCCAGGGCCTGCTCGATCTCGCGCCGGTCGTCGAAGTACGGCTCGAAGCAGGGCCAGTGCTGGACCATCAGTTCCCGCAGCTGCGGCAGGGTCAGGAAGCTCAGTACGTTGTCGTCGGCCGAGTCGAGCAGGTAGCCCTTGCGGCGGCTGACCTCGCGCACGGCCACGGCCCGCTGCACCCACTCCTGCCCGGCGGGCCCGGCCGCGGCGACGACCCAGTCGTCCCCGCCGTGCACCGGCTCGTAGATGGGCCGCAGCACCGCCCCGACCACCGACCGGAGCCGCTGTTCGATCAGATTGAGCCAGATGTAGGCCCGGCCCGCGCGCTGCGCCCGGGTCCGGACCTCGCCCCAGGCCTCCGCGCTCCAGTCCAGCTCGGCTCCGGCCCGCGCGCCCCCGGCCGCCGCCGGGCCGCCCGCCAAGGAGACCGCCCCCGCCGCGACCCCCGGCGGCGCCCCGCCGGGGGCGCTCCCCGCGGTGTCCGCCGGGCCACCCTCGTGACCGCTGTCACCAGGGGGCAGCTCCAGACCTCCCGAGCTCACCCGTGCACCGCCTTCTGCGTCTGGACGCCCGTCTCCAGTGATCACGGAAGGGTACTCCGCGCGCGCGGCCCGTCGCAGCCCGGTGGGCCGTACACCGGCTGCCCGTTGACCCATTATCGGATGCCCGGACAGTCCGCTGACCCGCATATCAGCTCTCCGGGTCACCCGGTAGGCGCATCCCATGTCCACGCGTGGGGCCCCTCTTTCGGGGAAGATCTGGCAGTGACGTGGTCCACGCCGGATCAAAGCCGGAGCAGGATGGGAAGAGACGTTATCTATGCAGGTCTGGCCGGGACAGGCGTATCCGCTCGGCGCCACTTACGACGGCGCCGGCACCAATTTCGCGGTCTACTCCGAGGCCGCCCGACGCATTGAGCTGTGCCTTCTCCACGACGACGGCTCGGAGACCGCCGTCGAACTGCGTGAGACGGACGCCTTCGTCCGGCACGCCTACCTGCCCGGCATCATGCCGGGCCAGCGCTACGGATTCCGTGCCCACGGCCCGTACGCGCCCGAGCGGGGGCAGCGCTTCAACGCGGCGAAGCTGCTGCTCGACCCGTACGCACGGGCCATCAGCGGCAGCGTGAACTGGGGAGAGGAGGTGTACGGCTACCACTTCGGCCGGCCCGACTCGCGCAACGACATGGACTCGGCCCCGCACACCATGAGCTCGGTCGTGGTGAACCCGTACTTCGACTGGGCCAATGACCGGCCGCCGCGCCACGAGTACCACCACACGGTGCTGTACGAGGCGCACGTCAAGGGCCTGACGATGCGCCATCCGGACCTCCCGGAGGAGCTTCGCGGCACGTACGGGGCGCTCGCGCACCCGGCGGTCATCGGGCACCTCACCAAGCTGGGGGTGACGGCGCTGGAACTGATGCCCGTACACCAGTTCGTCAACGACCACCGTCTGGTGGACGACGGCCTGAGCAACTACTGGGGCTACAACACCATCGGTTTCTTCGCCCCGCACAACGGCTACGCCTCGGGCGACCGGGGCGAGCAGGTGCTGGAGTTCAAGTCGGCGGTCCGAGCCCTGCACGAGGCGGGGATCGAGGTGATCCTGGACGTGGTCTACAACCACACCGCCGAGGGCAACCACCTCGGCCCGACGCTGTCCTTCCGGGGACTCGACAACACCTCGTACTACCGGCTGTCGGAGGACATGCGGCACTACACCGACACCACCGGCACCGGGAACTCGCTGCTCATGCGCTCCCCGCACGTCCTCCAGCTGATCATGGACTCGCTGCGCTACTGGGTCACCGAGATGCACGTGGACGGTTTCCGCTTCGACCTGGCGGCGACGCTCGCCCGGCAGTTCCACGAGGTGGACCGGCTGTCCTCGTTCTTCGACCTGGTCCAGCAGGACCCGGTGGTGAGCCAGGTGAAGCTCATCGCCGAGCCGTGGGACCTCGGCGAGGGCGGCTACCAGGTGGGCAACTTCCCGCCGCTGTGGACCGAGTGGAACGGCAAGTACCGAGACACCGTACGGGACTTGTGGCGCGGTCAGCCGCGCACGCTCGCGGAGTTCGCGGGGCGGCTCACCGGCTCCTCCGACCTCTACCAGGACGACGGCCGGCGGCCGCTGGCCTCCATCAACTTCACTACCTGCCACGACGGCTTCACCCTGAACGACCTCGTCTCGTACAACGAGAAGCACAACGAGGCCAACCGGGAGGGGAATCAGGACGGCGAGTCCCACAACCGGTCCTGGAACTGCGGGGCGGAGGGGCCGACTGAGGACCCGGAGATCGTGGAGCTCCGGGAGCGGCAGATGCGCAACTTCATCGCCACGCTGATGGTGTCGCAGGGCGTGCCGATGCTCAGCCACGGTGACGAGTTCTCCCGCTCCCAGGGCGGCAACAACAACGCGTACTGCCAGGACAACGAGCTCTCCTGGGTGAGCTGGCCCGAGCCGGGGAAACCGGCCCCGGCCCTGCTGGAGTTCACCCGGCGGATGGTGTGGCTGCGGCGCGACCACCCGGTGTTCCGGCGGCGCCGGTTCTTCCACGGGCGGCCGGTGGAGGGCACGCACGATGAGCTGTCCGACATCGCCTGGTTCACCCCGTACGGGGAGGAGATGCGGGCCCGCGACTGGCAGGCGCAGCACGCCCGGGCGCTGACGGTCTTCCTCAACGGGGAGGCGATCTCGGAGCCGGGCCCGCGCGGGGAGCGGATCACCGACGATTCATTCCTGCTGATGTTCAACGCGGGCGCCGAGCCGCAGGACTTCACCATCCCGGCCGGGCACGGCGCGCAGTGGCGCCTGGTCGTGGACACCACGCGGCCGGACGTACTGCCACCCGGCACAGGGCCGCAGTACGCGGCGGAGGACCGGGTGGCGCTGGCGGGGAGGTGCCTGGTGGTCCTTCAGCGGCCGGCGTAGGCGGCGCTCTCGCCGAGGTCCTCCCCGGCGGCCCGTCCGACGCCCTCCCCGGCGGCCGTTCCGGCGGCGGCCGGGGAGGTCTCCGGCGAGGCCGTCTGCTGGGCGGGGATGAAGGCCCTGGCCCGCGTACGGGCGGCGGGCACCCGGGTGAGGAGGGCGAGGGCCAGGCACAGCGCGGCCGCCCCGACGGCGACCGCGAAGGCCCCGGTGGGTCCGTACCACTGCGCGAGGCGCCCGCAGACGGCGAGCGCGACGGCCTGCCCGGCGACCAGCGAGCTGGCGGCGAAGGCCATCGCCTCGGTGAGCCGGGCCGGTTCCACGGCGCGTTCGGTGATCGCGAAGGCCGTGATCAGGTGCGGGGCGTAGGCGGCCCCGAGGACGGTGACGACCGCGTACAGCGGGGCCAGGGTGCCGGTGAAGAGCAGCGGCACCGAGAGCACCAGCGCGGCCCCGGTGGCGGCCCGCCAGCGCATCCGCAGCCCGAAGCGGGCCGGGAGCGCGCCGAGCCCAAGGCCTACGGCCGCGCTGGCCACCCCCATGGCGGCATAGACGATTCCGGCCTGGCCGGGGACGCCCAGCCGGGCGGTGAGCGCGGCGATCCCGGCCTGGCAGGCGCCGAACATGGCCCCCTGGAGCGCGAGTGAGCCGCGCACGGCGTACACGACGCGCGGCTGCCGGCCCCGGGCCGGGCCCTTGCCCTCCCCGCCCCGGATCGCAGCCGGAACGCTCATGAGGGCAGGGACCCGAATCCGGGCCCCGGTCCCGACCCGAGCCCCGGTCCCGACCCGAGCCCCGGTCCCGACGCGGGCCCCGGTCCGGACGCGGGCCAGCATCCGGACCCGGGCCGGGCCCTTGCCCTCCTGGCCCACCGCGCACGCCCGGTTCCCGCCCTCCCGCCCGGCGTCCCGCGCGTGCGTCCCGGCCGTGACGGCGGCGGTCGGGTGCAGCGCGTAGGCGGTGCCGAAGACGGCGACGAGTCCGGCGGCGCCGCCGAGGGCGACCGCCGGGTGCGCGATGAGCGCGGCGATTCCGACGAGGGCGGGGCCGATGACGAAGGACACCTCGTCCAGGGTCCCCTCCAGGGAGTGGACGGCGCCCACGACGCCCTCGTCCGACTCGGCGCGGTGCGCCAGGGCCACGGAGCGGGTCCGGGCGAGGGGTCCGATCAGCGGTACGGAGGCCCCGGTCACGGCGGCGATCGCGGCGAGCGGGAGGGTGGCGAGCCCGCCGAGGGCCCCGGCGACGAGGGCGGCGGTGGCGACGGCGTTGACGGCGGCGGCGCACAGGACGACGGGCCGCTGCCCGTGGCGGTCGCACAGCCGGCCGAGGACGGGTCCGCAGACCACCTGGCCGGCGGAGAGGGTGCCGCCGACGATGCCGGCGGTGGCCAGGGAGCCGCTGGTCTGGGCGACCAGCAGCACGCTCCCGAACTGGGACATCGCGACGGGCAGTCGGGCGAGGAACGAGACGAGCGGGAGTAGGGGCCCGGTCAGGGCGATGACTCTTCGATAGGTGCTGACGGTTCCAACCACCCGAGGGACGTTAACCCAGTGCAGTCACCCGGATGCATTGGGTAATGGCACGGAATCCGGCAGGCTGGGTACGTACGTTCTCATGAGCCAGCCTCAGTCAAGCAAGCAACCGGAATCTGATCTGCCGACACCTGTCACTCCGGCGTCGACCTACCGCCTCCAGCTGGGTCCGGAGTTCCCCTTCGCGGCGGCCGAGGCAGCCGTACCGCACCTCGCCTCGCTCGGCGTCTCGCACCTGCACCTCTCCCCCGTGCTGGAAGCGGTGCCCGGCTCGACGCACGGGTACGACGTCACCGACCACTCCCGCGTACGCGCCGAACTCGGCGGCGAGCCGGGCCTGCGGGCACTCGCCGCCGCCGCCCGGGCGCACGGCCTCGGGCTGGTGCTCGACATCGTGCCGAACCACATGGCGGTGCCGACCCCGCTGCGCCTGAACCGGCCCCTGTGGGAAGTGCTGCGGGAGGGTCCCCACTCGCCGTACGCCCGCTGGTTCGACATCGACTGGGAGGCGGGCGGCGGCCAGGTGCTGCTGCCGGTGCTCGCCGGACCGCTCGACCCCAGCGGGCTCAAGGCGGACGGGGAGGTCCTGCGCCTCGGGGAGCACGAGTTCCCGCTGCGGGAGGGGACCGCGGGGCTGGAGCGCTCGGCGCTGCTGGCCGCGCAGTGGTACCGGCCGGCCTGGTGGCGCGAGGCCCGGACCGCGCTCAACTACCGCCGGTTCTTCACCATTTCGGATCTGATCGGCGTCCGGGTGGAGGACCCGGAGGTGTTCACCGCCACGCATGCCAAGGTGCTGGAGCTGGTCCGGGACGGGGTCGTCGACGGGCTGCGGATCGACCACGTGGACGGCCTGGCAGACCCGGAGGAGTACCTGCGCCGGCTGCGGGCGGCGGCGGGGCCGCACTGCTGGGTGGTGGTGGAGAAGATCCTGGCCCGCCACGAGGGGCTGCCGGCCGCGTGGCCCGTGGCGGGGACGACCGGATACGACGCACTGCACCGGGTGGACGGGGTGCTCACCGACCCGGCGGGCGCCGCCGAACTGGCGCGCCGGTACGCGCAGTCCACCGGCCTGCCGGGCTGGGAGGAGACCGCCGCCGCGTGTGCGCGTGAGGTGCTGACCGGCGATCTGGCCGCCGAGCTCGCGGCGCTGGAGCGGCAGGCCGGGCCGGAACTGGCCGAGGCGGTCCAGGAGTTGCTGATCGCCTATCCCGTCTACCGGCCGTATCCCGGGGAGCGCGAGCCGGATCCGCGGGCCCAGGAACGGGCTGCCGAGGTGGCCGGTCCGGGCGCGGTGGCCGCCGTACGGGAGCTGCTGCGGCGCGATCCCGCCTTCGCCGCGCGCTTCGCCCAGACCTCGGCGGCCCTGCGCGCGAAATCCCTGGAGGACCGCGCCTTCTACCGGTACGCGCCCCTGCTCTCGGCCACCGAGGTCGGCGGGGACCCGGGCGGCCCGGCGGTGTCACCGGCGGAGTTCCACGACTACTGCGCCGGACTGGCCCGCGCGTGGCCCGGATCGGGGACGGTGCTGTCGACGCACGACACCAAGCGCAGCGCGGACGTCCGGGCCAGGATCGCGGCGCTGTCGCAGGCGCCGGAACTGCTGGAGCGGCCCGCGGGCCCCGATCCCCAGCTGGCATGGGTGGCCGGACAGACCGCCCTGGGGCTCGGGCACGCCCCGCAGGCCGTGCCCCGGCTGACGCAGGCGCTGCTCAAAGCGGTCCGCGAAGCCGCCCTGCACACGAGCTGGACCGGCCGGGACGAGGCGTACGAGGCGACCGTGCCGGGATATGTCCCGGCCGCCCGGGACCTGCCACCGGAACTGGCCGGGGCGGCCCGCGCCAACCTGCTCGGCATGACGCTGCTGCACCTGGCCATGCCGGGAGTCCCGGAGATCTACCAAGGCGCCGAGACCGAATACCGTGCCCTGGTCGACCCCGACAACCGGCGCCCGGCCGTCTTCCCCCGGGAGGAGCTGGCCCGCCTCGACGCGGGGGCCGCCCCGGACGGCCAGGCGGACGAGAAGCTGGCCCTCACTGCCGCCCTGCTGCGGCTGCGCCGGGACCGGCCCGGCCTCTTCACCGGCTACACCCCGCTCGCGGCCCGCGGCCCGGCCGCCGACCACTGCCTGGCCTTCGCCCGCTCGCCCGGCCTGGTGGCGCTGACGACCAGGCTCTCCCACCGGCTGGCCGCCTCCGGCGGCTGGCGCGGCACGACCCTGCCCCTGCCGCCGGGCCGGTGGATCCCGCTCCTGGCCCCGCCGGGCGTGCAGCGGAGCACGTACGAGGACGAGGCCCGGCTCGATGAACTCCTCTCCACCTGGCCGGTGGGGGTCCTGCTCCGCGACGACTAGACAGGTCCCGGCGACGCGCGGCGGCCCGGAGCCCACGTACCAGCAGGCCCGAGCCGGTCGGAGACGGGCTCCGCGGCCGGTCGTGAGGGGCGGTCGAAGGTGCTTGCGGGCAAGTGCGGGGCTCGGGGAGCGGTAGGGGGCGGGCGCGGCGGGCATGGCTTCCCCTGTGAGCCTCCTCCGTGACACGCGCTACCCCACCCCGCACGAACTCGCGCTGACGGCCCGTGCGCTGGCGGACGCGCATCCCGGCCCGGTCCGGCTCCGCCGGGCCGGCACCTCCCGGGGCGGGCAGCCCCTGTGGCTGCTCTCCGTCGCCGCGGCCGACGGCCCGCGGGGGCCGGCCCGCAACGTCCTGGTGGTGGCGGGAGCGCACGCCAACGAGCCCGTCGGCGGCGCGACCGCCCTCTTCCTGGCCCACCGCGTCATCCGCGACCCCGCGCCGCGCGCCGGATGCGGCTGGCACTTCCTGCTCTGCGCGGACCCGGACGGCGCGGACCTGCACCGCACGCCGCGCCCGCACTCGCTCCTCGACTACCACCGGAACTTCTTCCGGCCGCCCGGGCCCGAACAGCCCGAGTGGGCACCGTCCTTACTGACACCGGACCGGCTGCCGCCGGAGACCCTGGCCCTGACCGCACTCATCGACGAGCTGCGGCCGGTCCTCCAGGTCTCCCTGCACGCCACGGACCTCGGCGGTTCCTGGGTGCAGCTCACCCGGGACATCCCCGCCCTCGCCGAGCCCTTCGCCACGTCCGCCGCCGCGCTGCACATCCCGGTGGAGACCGGTGCCACGGACGCGGCCGGCTGGCCCTCCCCCGGGCCCGGGATCTTCGTGATGCCGGAGCCCGCGAGCGAGGCCGCCGGGACCTTCCATCCGGAGGACGCGCGGCTGAGCACCTGGTACCACGCCCACCGGTACGGCGGCACGACCGCCATCGTCGAAGTCCCCATGTGGGCCTCGGACCTGGTGGAGGATCCGGCGCCGCATCCCGACGCGCGCGGCGCCCTGCGGATGCTGGCCGGGCGGCTCGACCGCGATGCGGCCCTGGTGGCGTGCGTGCGGGCCGCGATCCGGCCCGCGCCCGGTCAGCGTACGAAAGCGTCGCCGTACGAGGATCCGGCCGCGGCGGCGCTGCTGCGCGCGGTGGACTGGACGCTCGCGCTGATCCCGCGCATCAGCGCCGAGTGGACCGGCGCCGACGCCCCCGCGGAGGCCACCACCGCGTACATCGCCGGTATCGACGCCTTCGGGCGCCGGCTGCCGCTGCGGGCCGCCGCGATGCTGCTGCGCGTGCTGCGTACGCGGGACGATGCGGCGGCGCCCGGACTGGACCGGCTCGTCACGGGCTGGTGCGAGGACTTCTCGACCCGGTTCCACGCCCGCTGGGTGCCGGTGACGGCGCAGGTGGAGCACCAGTCCCGCACGGTACTGGCCGCCTACGAACGGCTCGTGGCGGCCGGCCGCTAGGGCGTGTCTTTCGGATCTTGCCGGGCCCACGCTGCCCGGCAAGATCC
>NZ_JBSFTS010000037.1:0-46103 GCF_053591375.1 Streptomyces sp. NPDC003034 | reverse complement strand
GTCCAGGACCGCCCACCCCGCGCGATGTCACCGCCTGCGGCGCAGCGCGGCGCGCAGCCCCCAGGCGGCCAGCACCGCCGTGAGCGCTCCCGCGACGAGGCGGCGCTGCGGCAGGTGGCCAGGGGCGGCGGGCAGCAGGTCACGGGCCCGGTCGAAGAGGCTCAGGGGGAGCCCGGCCAGGGCGTTGCCGGGCGGACGGCGCGAGACCGCCGGGTGGGGGTGGGTCGGCGCGGTGCGGCGTACGATCTCCCAGGCCGTGCCCAGGCGCCGCAGCCGGGCCGGGTCGTTGCCCATGGCCTCCTGGAGCCGGGGCAGCAGCAGGTCCTCCTCGTCCCGGATGTCCTGCCGGATGAGGTCGAACGCCGCCTCCACCCACTGCTCGTGCCGGGGGTCGCCCGGATCGGTGGACTCGATCGCGGCCACGAGGGCGTTGATCTCCTGGTGTTCCTCCTCCACCCGTGAGGTGAGCTCCGCCCCGTCGGGCGCCAGGCGTCGCAGGGCGGGCCACAGGACGGTCTCTTCGGCGAAGGCGTGGCTGAAGGTGAGCTGGATGATGTCGTGGAGGATCTGCCGGCGCTCGGACGCGCTGCGGCTGCCGTGCGTGTACAGGTTCATGAGCCGGTCGAGTTCGGCGTGGTCGCGGCGCTGGCGGGCCAGGACGCTGGCCTGTCCGCCGAGCTGTTCGGGGCTCTGCCGTGCGATGGAGAGGGGCATGAGGGTTGTCCTAACGCGGGAAGCTGTGGATGGCCGGGGCCGGCGCGAGTCCGCGCACGGCCGGCCCGGTTGCCGAGCCGGCTGCCAACACGGCCGCTGGTTCCGCCCCGTGGGAGCCCGAGTACGAGTACGGGTCCCTCAGGCGTCGGGGCGGATGACGGCGCGTACGCATCCGTCCTTCTTGTACTTGAACATGTCGTAGGCCCGGGGCGCCTGGTCCAGCGACACCGTGTGCGTGGCGAGGTGAGAGGTGGTGAGCTCTCCTGCCGCCATGCGTTCCAGGAGCATGGGTATGTACCTCTGCCCGTGCATCTGGGCGCCGCGCACCGTCAGGCCCTTGTTGATCACCGCGCCCAGGGGGAACTTGTCGACGGCGCCGGTGAAGACACCGAGGATGAAGACGGTGCCCGCCTTGCGGCAGGCGTGAATGGCCTGGCGTACCGCGGTCGGCCGGTCGGTCTGCATGCGCAGCTGCACCTTCGCCTGGTCGTAGAGGTGCATGGGGCCGTCGCTGTGGGCTTCCAGCCCCACCGCCTCGATGCATACGTCGGGTCCGCGGCCGCCGGTGCGCTCGCGCAGCTCGGCGGCCACGTCGGTGGAGGTGTAGTCGATGGTCTCGGAGCCGATGAACCGCTCGGTCATGGCGAGGCGTTCGGGGATGCGGTCGATGGAGATGACCCGCTCCGCTCCGAGCAGGATCGCCGCCCTGGCCGCCATCTGGCCGACGGCGCCGCAACCCCACACCGCGACGGTGTCGCCCGGTTCGACGCCCCCGAGATCCGCCCCCATCCAGCCGGTGGGCACGGAGTCGGACACGAACAGGGCGCTGGTGTCGTCGATTCCGTCCGGGATCGTGAAGGCCCCGTAATCGGCGAAGGGGACCCGCACGTATTCCGCGTGACTGCCGCGCAGTCCGCCCATCGCGTGCGAGTAGCCGAAGATGCCCGCCGATTCGTAGCCGAAGAGGGCCTGGCCGATCCCGGGGTTGGTGTTGGTGTTGTCGCACAAGGACCACAGGTCGTGCGCGCAGTACCAGCACCGTCCGCACCCGACGAAGGAGCAGACGACCACCCGGTCGCCCACCCGGTGGCGCCGCACCTGCGGGCCCACCTCGACGACCTCGCCGATGAACTCGTGGCCGATCACGTCCCCGGACCGCATGGCCGGGATGTAGCCGCCGATCAGGTGCAGGTCCGAGCCGCAGGTCGTCCCGGCGATCAGCCGCACGAGCATGTCCTGCTCGTTGCGCAGTTCCGGATCGGGCACCTGCTCGACGGACAGCTTGTTGACGCCTTCCCAGCACAGGGCTTTCACAGCACTCCCTCCCCACCGGAGCGGCGGCTGATCATACCGACGAGCCGGCCGGCAGGGGTCCCTCCGGTCTCGGTGGGCGGCGAGTCCGGCCGCATGACCTCACCGGCTTCCAGGAGGGCCTTGGCTTCCCGCAGCGCGGTACGGACCTCCTGCCGCGGGTCCCGGCCCGCGAGCCTGGCGGGCAGCGAGGCGGCTTTCGGCTGGCCCTCCGGCTGGCGCAGCCGGACGGCCAGCTCGGTGCCGCGGTCACCAGGCGCCGGGCGGACCCGCGCCTCCAGCCTGTCGCCCAACCGGTCCAGCGGCGCCGGCGGTGCGCCGTCGACGTACACGTCCGTCGGCGCACGGTTGACGGTCACCACGAGCCAGCGGTCATCGTCGTCCTTCCGCCAGGCCTCGTGGAGCCGGGCCTTGCGGGCCGCGGCCACACCCGCGCCCAGCCCGGCACCCAACAGCATCACCCGATACGACCGTTTCACGTGTCCTCCCCGTGAGAGCCGAGCTTCCTCGGGGGCGCCTGCCCCCGGTACCGGCCGGGAAACGGCCGTTCCCGGCACACCGGGCCGTACGCGCGCCGTGGCGGGCGGTACGGCGAGCTGATCACGGCCGTTCGCGCCCCGCCCTGGCCGGCTCCCCTCCAGCCCGCGCGGTGGGCCACACACGCATGCACCCCACCCACTGCACCGCGCACACCACCGCCTGACCACTGCCTGAGGAGACCCGGCCGCCCGCCGGCACAGCATGAGCGCCGCGGCCGGGGGAAGGCGCTCCGCGCAGGGGTCCTCGGCCCCCGGCCCACGACGAGCAGGTACCGGCCCACCCCGACAGGAGGTCGTCATGTCGATCATCACGCCGTCCCTACGGCGGAGCCTTCGCAGCGGTGCTTTCGCCCGAGCGGGAGACGACCGGGTGGCCCGCGGCCACGACTCCGTCTGCCGCCTCTCGCCGCTTCCCCCGCCGATGCTCCGTACCGACCGCCGGACCACACCCGAAGCCCGGCGCGCAGCGGGGGCCGGCCGGCCCGCACCACGGCGATGAGGGGCCCCGCGGCAGTGGCCCCCGGCGCACGCCGTGAAGGCGGGCGGTCGGCGGCGGTGTGCGCCCTCATCGGCGCGGCGGTGATGGCGGCCGTGGACGAGATCGTCTTCCACCAGATCCTCGGCTGGCACCACTTCTACGACCGCTCCACCCCGGCCGTGGGCCTGCTGTCCGACGGTCTCCTCCACACGGCGGAACTCCTCGCGCTCGTGGCCGGGATCTTCCTGTACGCCGACCTCGGCCGGCGCCGCGCGCTGTCGGCGCCGCACGCGTGGGCCGGTTTCGTCACCGGCACGGGAGCCTTCCAGCTGTTCGACGGCATCGTGGACCACAAGCTGCTGCGCCTGCACCAGATCCGCTACGGCGTCGACGTCACCCCGTACGACTGGGCCTGGAACGCCTGCGGTGCCGTACTCCTGCTCGTCGGCTGCGGTCTCGGTCTGCGCGCCCACCGCCGTGCCGCACGGGAGGACCCCACGTGACACCTGCCCACCTCCACCCCGGCCCGGCCGGCACGGGCGTGGACCCGGCCGCATGGGTCACGGTGGCGGCGGCGCTGCTCGCGGCGTCCGCCTACCTGCTGGCCGCCGCCCGGCTCAGGCGCCGTGGGGACGCCTGGCCGTGGCCGCGTGACGTGTCCTTCGGCGCCGGCTGCGCCGCGCTCCTCTGGGCGGCCGCGGGCCCCTTGCCGGGCGGCCCCTTCACCGCGCACATGGGTTTGCACCTCCTCACCGGTATGGCGGCCCCGCTGCTCCTCGTCCTCGCCCGCCCGCTCACGCTGGTGCTGCGAAGTCTCCGGCCCGGCCGGACCCGCCGCGGACTGCTGGCCGCGGCGCACTCCCGGGCCGCCGCCCTGCTGATCGCCCCTCCCGTCGCCGCGCTCCTGGACGTGGGTGGCCTGTGGCTGCTCTACCGCACCCCGTTGTTCGCGGCCACCCAGCACCGGCCGCTCCTCCAGGCGGTGGTGCACGCACACGTACTGGCCGCCGGACTGCTGTTCACCTTCGCCGTCTGCCGGCTCGACCCCGTACGCCACCCGGCGGGCCTGCCCCTGCGCGCCGCCACGCTGCTGGCCGCCGGGACCGCCCACGCCGTCCTCGCCAAGAGCCTGTACGCGGCGCCGCCTCCCGGGACCTCCTTCGCCCTGGCGGACCGGCACCTGGGGGCGCAGCTGATGTACTACGGCGGCGACTTGGCCGGGCTCGCCCTCGCCCTCACCGTCGCCGTCCAGTGGTACGCCGCCACCGGACGGGCGTGGGCCCGGCGGCGGCCCGTCACGGACAGGGTGCGGGTGGACGCGCACGGGGGCGGGCAGGGCTGATGGCAGGGCTGATGGGGTGAGCCACGCAAGTGCCCGCGCGTGGGCCACGGATGTGGACGCCGAAGCGGGGAAGGATGGCCCACATGTCCCCATCCGTCCGTCTACCGAAGGCCGGTGCCTTATGACGTTCAATCCTCTGGAGCAGCGCGGTATCCCGCTGGACCGTCAGGTACGCAGCTGGCGGGAGCTGAACGTCTCGCCGATCGACCCCGATGCCACCGACCCTTACACCCGCTGCCGGGTCATCACGATGAACGGCATCGAGGTCGAGGCGATCATGTTCAGCCACCAGTTCGCGCGCCACTGCCCCGACCCGGAGGTCAAGCGGCAGCTCGCCGAAGTGCGTTACGTCGAGGCGCAGCAGCAGAAGGCCGTCAACTGGCTGCTGCCCGGTGTCTCGTCCGTCCTGGAGACGACGATCGCCTACGAGCAGGTGGCCGTCGACCTCACCTCCTGGATCGCCCGCATGGAGCCGGACCCGTATCTGCAACAGGCCTACCAGTTCGGTGTGCTGGAGGACTTCGACCACCTGTACCGGTACGCGAACCTGTACGAGATGATCGAGCACCGCAAGGCCGAGTCGATCGTCGACGGCCTGACGGAGGTCATGCCGGGCCGTCCCACCCGGATGCACCACCGGCACCCGGTGGACAACGTGCGTGACCCCTACGACAAGGCCACCACCAACCCCCTGTCCAAGCTGCACGCGCTGACGGTCCTGTCGGCGGAGCAGCAGACGATGAACTTCTACATGAACACCGGCCCCACCTACATGGAGCCGATCGCCCGGCAGCTCTACCAGGAGATCGGGCTGATCGAGGAGGAGCACGTCACCCACTACGAGTCCCTCGTCGACCCGGGCGAGACGTGGTGGGAGCAACTGGTCAACCACGAGTACAACGAGTGCTACCTGTACTACTCCTTCATGGAGCAGGAGAGCCACCCCAAGGTGAAAGCGCTCTGGGAGCTGCACCTGAACATGGAGCTGGAGCACCTGCGGATCGCCTGCGACCTGATGCGCCGCCACGACGGCCGCGAACCGGAGGAGATCCTCGCACCCGCCCTCCCGAACGTCTTGACCTTCGAGCCGAACAAGGAGTACCTGCGGGAGCTGCTCGCCACCCAGATCGACGTGACCACGCTGGGTGCCGGCTACGTCCGCGAAGCCCACGAGCGGTTCGAGCAGATGCAGCAGCGCCTGCACGACGGCGAGAGGCCGCCCAGCGACCGCGTCGTGGAGCAGCACCGGCAGATGTTCGAGCGTGACTACCGGGTGGAGAGCGAAGGCCCGCACCCGGTCGCATCCGAGCGCGCCTGATGGCGGGGAAGAAGGACGGCGCAATGGCAGCGATGGACCGCGCGAAGGAAGGTGCGAAGGAGGGCGCGATGGACGAGCAGGCCCAGCCCGGCGACCCGGCGGCCGGGGAAGACGTGGTGGCGCTCCTGATGCGCCAGCACGGTCAGATCCACAGCCTCTTCGACGAGGTCCGCGCGGCCCGGGGGGAGGAGCGCACGGACGCGTTCCGGCGTCTGCTCCAGCTGCTGTCCGTGCACGAGACGGCCGAAGAGGAAGTGGTGCACCCGCACGCCCGTTCCGCGTTCGAGGGCGGCACCGAGGTGGTGGAGGAGCGGCTCGCGGAGGAGAAGGCCGCCAAGGAGAAGCTCTCCGCCCTGGAGGACATGGAGACCTCGGATCCCGCGTTCATGCCCGCCCTGCTCTCCCTGCGCAACGCCGTCCTCATCCACGCGCGGTCCGAGGAGCGCTACGAATTCGCCCAGCTGCGCCGCACCACATCGCAGGCCCGGCTCGCGCTGATGGCCAAGGCCGTGAAGGCGGCGGAGGCGGTCGCGCCGACACATCCCCACCCCGGGATCCAGAGCGCTACCGCGAACCTGACGCTCGGCCCCATGGCAGCCGTCGCCGACCGCGCACGCGACGCCATCCGCCGCACCATGGCCGACGGCGGCTGAAGCCGGTGCAGAAGCCGGGGCCACCCGCCCCACACGGGTGGCCCCGGCGCGAACGCCGCGGTGGCCGTGGAGCTGCATGACCCGCGGCGTCCGGATCAGCCCCGGGGCGCCCAGCTACCGGCCGTACGCCTGCTCGCGGGGCAGCGGGCCGACGTGCTGGTGCCGGCCCGGGCGCCGGGCGGCGTGCGCCTGACCGGGGCCGGGGCCGTCGCGCTCGGCCAGGGCATCGGCGACGATTCCGGTGGCGAAGGCGTAGACGGCCTTGTGGAGGAGGTCCACCACCAGTTCCTTCCTCGGCCATGTCGGCGGCGGAGCTCCCACGCCGGTGGCGTTCTCCAGGATCTGGTCGTTGGTCAGCCGTACGACGGCGAACTTCGCGGAAGACCACGGGCCTCGCAGACCCGCCTGCGCCATGACCGAGCGCAGCACCCCCAGCGCGGCGCCCTGACCGAAGTGCATGGCCCAGTTCAAGGCCGACGGCTGGCGGCCCCGTCGCTCGGGCAGGCCCGTCAGCCGTTGCAAGACCCTGGCAGGCACGTACGAGTCGGGGCGGCCGGTGAAACGCTGCTCCACCTTCTCGCCCAGGGTCATGACGCTCACACCGACCGTGCCCGCCACCAGTCCTTGCCACAGTGCGCGTTTCATCATGATCGACCCCTGCCCGTCCCTGTCGTACGCCTCGCGCCGCCGTTGCCCCATGGCTGACTAAGGGCGGCGTCGGGTGGACGCCGGGAGGCGCTGCCCGGACTCGGTGTCGTTCGCCCGGCGGTCGGTGCGCAGTACCAGCAGGGACAGCGCCGCGGCCAGCACGAGCACGGTGCCCATGGCGAGGTCGAGGATCGTGCTGCCGGTGTCCACCGCCGTCTTCTGCAGGCTCAGCACGAACGGCGAGGCGATCATCCACAGCCCCGCCAGGCCGATGACCACGTCGGAGCGCCAGCTGCCGCCCCGGTAGAGCCGCCTGCCGACGACGAGGGTCAGCACGGTCCCGACGACGGCCTCGTTGACCTGTGCGTCCTTGGGGCCGTCGTGGATGGCCATCGGATACGCCCAGAGGGCGACGGCCGCGACGAGCATGACCATGCCGAGCACCTGGTCATGGATCCCCTGCCGGAACAGATGCCGCCTTTCCTGCGGGACGGGCGAGTGGTGCTGGTGGTAGAGGGCCATGGCGTCCTCCTCGGTTGTCGCGAAGCCACCGTCTCTTCCCGCCGCCTACCCGCCCCGCGCACGTGCACGCGCAGCGCGGTCAGGCGCCGACGTACGCCGCGAGGTGCTCGCCGGTGAGGGTGGAGCGGGCGGCGGCCAGGTCGGCCGGTGTCCCCTCGAAGACGATCCGGCCGCCGTCGTGCCCCGCACCCGGGCCGAGGTCGATGATCCAGTCGGCGTGCGCCATGACCGCCGGGTGGTGCTCTACGACGATGACCGACTTGCCGGAGTCGACGAGCCGGTCGAGCAGTCCCAGCAACTGCTCCACGTCGGCGAGGTGCAGGCCGGTGGTCGGCTCGTCCAGGACGTAGACGCCGCCCTTCTCCGCCATGTGGGTGGCCAGCTTGAGCCGCTGCCGTTCGCCGCCGGACAGGGTGGTGAGCGGCTGGCCGAGGCTGAGGTAGCCGAGCCCCACGTCGGCGAGCCGGCCGAGGATGCGGTGAGCCGCCGGTGTGTGCGCTGGGCCGGAGCCGAAGAACTCCTCGGCCTCGGTCACCGGCATCGCGAGCACTTCGCTGATGTCACGCCCGCCGAGGTGGTGCTCCAGCACCGCGGCCTGGTACCGCTTCCCCTCGCACTCCTCGCAGGTGGTGGTGACGCCCGCCATCATCGCCAGGTCCGTGTAGACGACGCCGGCGCCGTTGCAGGTGGGGCAGGCGCCCTCGGAGTTCGAGCTGAACAGCGCCGGCTTCACGCCGTTGGCCTTCGCGAACGCCTTGCGGATCGGGTCGAGCAAGCCGGTGTACGTCGCCGGGTTGCTCCGTCGCGAGCCGCGGATCGGGCCCTGGTCGACCGACACCACATCCGCTCCGGCCGGGATCGATCCGTGCACGAGGGAGCTCTTGCCGGAACCGGCGACGCCGGTGACGACCACGAGCACGCCCAGCGGGATGTCGACGTCGACGCCCCGCAGGTTGTGCGCCGTGGCGCCGCGGATCTCCAGGGCGCCGGTGGGCTCGCGCACCGCCGTCTTGAGGGCGGCCCGGTCGTCCAGGTGGCGGCCGGTGACGGTACCGGCGGTCCGCAGACCCCCGACGGTACCCTCGAAGCAGACGGCGCCGCCCGCCGTACCGGCGCCGGGGCCCAGGTCCACGACGTGGTCGGCGATCGCGATCGTCTGCGGCTTGTGCTCCACCACGAGCACGGTGTTGCCCTTGTCCCGCAGCCGCAGCAGCAGGTCGTTCATCCGGCTGATGTCATGGGGGTGCAGTCCCGTCGTCGGCTCGTCGAAGACGTAGGTGATGTCGGTGAGCGAGGAGCCGAGGTGGCGGATCATCTTCACGCGCTGCGCCTCGCCGCCCGACAGCGTGCCCGACGGCCGGTCGAGCGAGAGGTAGCCGAGGCCGATCTCCACGAACGAGTCGAGGACGTGCCGCAGGGCGTCCAGCAGCGGCGCCACCGAAGGCTCCTTGAGGCCGCCTGCCCATGCGGCCAGGTCGCTGATCTGCATCGCGCAGACGTCGGCGATGCTGACCCCCTGGATCTTCGAGGACCGGGCACCTTCGCTGAGCCGGGTGCCATCGCACTCCGGACAGGTGGTGAAGGTGACCGCGCGCTCCACGAAGGCCCGGATGTGCGGCTGCATCGCCTCCTTGTCCTTGGACAGGAACGACTTCTGGATCTTGGGGATGAGCCCCTCGTAGGTGAGGTTCACGCCCTCGACCTTCACCTTGGTCGGCTCCCGGTGGAGGAAGTCGTGCAGCTCCCTCTTGGTGAACTCGCGGATCGGCTTGTCGGGGTCGAGGAAGCCCGACTCGGCGTAGAGCCGTACGGTCCAGAAGCTGTCCGACTTCCAGCCGGGGATGGTGAACGCGCCCTCGGCGATCGACTTGGAGTCGTCGTAGAGCTGGGTGAGGTCGATGTCCGAGACCGCGCCCCGGCCCTCGCAGCGCGGACACATGCCACCCGTGCGGGAGAAGGTGGCTTTCACCGCCTTCTTGGCCCCGCGCTCGACCGTGATCGCACCGCTCGCCCGGACCGAGGGGACGTTGAAGGCGTACGCGCTGGGCGGGCCGATGTGCGGCTGTCCCAGCCGGCTGAAGAGGATGCGCAGCATCGCGTTGGCGTCGGTGGCGGTGCCGACCGTGGAGCGGGGGTCGGCGCCCATCCGCTGCTGGTCGACGATGATCGCGGTAGTCAGCCCTTCCAGTACGTCGACCTCGGGGCGGGCCAGGGTCGGCATGAAGCCCTGCAGGAAGGCGCTGTAGGTCTCGTTGATCAGCCGCTGCGACTCCGCGGCGATCGTGTCGAACACGAGCGAGCTCTTGCCGGAGCCGGAGACGCCGGTGAAGACCGTCAGGCGGCGCTTGGGGATCTCTACGCTGACGTCCTTGAGGTTGTTCACGCGCGCGCCGTGCACGCGGATCAGTTCGTGACTGTCGGCGCCCTGCGGCGCGGGCGACTGCGTGTCCGTCCCCGTGGCCATGCTCATCGTGTCTCCATTGACTGGGTGTCCCATGTGCCGGGCAGGGCCTGCGCTCGGCGGTCGCCTTCCCGGTCGGGAGTCGGTGCGGCCCCGCTCGACCGGCTCGACGCGCCCGCGGCTTCGAGCCGAACGTCTGATTCTCTTGCGTTCCGGTCCGCCGAGCCTGTCAGGTTCCGGGGGTGGGCGCTTCTCCATTCCTGATCGATTCCCTTCCCGGCCGATGCGGTCAGCCGCCCCACCACGCGGAGAAGGCCGGCCCGGCGCCCTGGGCGCCGAGCCGGCCTTCTTCCGTTGCTGCGTCCTTCGTTCCTGCCCTGCCGTGGCGCCGGGCCTTCCGCTCGGCGCGGCCGCTCAGTCCGTGCCGAACTCCATCGCGGCGCGGTCCAGCATCTCCTCGTCACCGGAGACCTCACCGCGCGAGGCGATGGCCTCGGCGCCGCCCTCCTGCATGACGCCGATCAGCCCGGTCGAGGCCGCCTGGGCGGCGCCGATGGCAGGGTTGGCCGTGCCGATCAGGCCCAGTCCGGCGTACTGCTCCAGCTTGGCGCGCGAGTCGGCGATGTCGAGGTTGCGCATGGTGAGCTGGCCGATCCGGTCCACCGGACCGAAGGCCGAGTCCTCGGTGCGCTCCATGGACAGCTTGTCCGGGTGGTAGCTGAACGCCGGACCGGTGGTGTCGAGGATCGAGTAGTCCTCACCGCGCCGCAGCCGCAGTGTCACCTCGCCGGTGACGGCCGCGCCCACCCAGCGCTGCAGCGACTCGCGCACCATCAGCGCCTGGGGGTCCAGCCAGCGGCCCTCGTACATGAGCCGGCCCAGGCGCCGTCCCTCGTTGTGGTACTGGGCGAGGGTGTCCTCGTTGTGGATCGCGTTGACGAGGCGCTCGTACGCCGCGTGCAGCAGGGCCATGCCGGGCGCCTCGTAGATGCCGCGGCTCTTGGCCTCGATGATCCGGTTCTCGATCTGGTCCGACATGCCCATGCCGTGGCGGCCGCCGATGGTGTTGGCCTCCATCACCAGGTCGATGGGGGAGGCGAACACCTTGCCGTTGATCGTCACCGGGCGGCCCTGATCGAAGCCGATCGTCACGTCCTCGGCGGAGATCTCGACCGAGGGGTCCCAGAACCGGACGCCCATGATCGGCTCCACGGTCTCCACGCCGGTGTTCAGGTGCTCCAGGGTCTTGGCCTCATGGGTGGCGCCCCAGATGTTGGCGTCGGTGGAGTACGCCTTCTCCGTGCTGTCGCGGTAGGGCAGGTCGTGGGCGAGGAGCCACTCGGACATTTCCTTGCGGCCGCCGAGCTCGGTGACGAAGTCCGCGTCCAGCCAGGGCTTGTAGATCCGCAGGTGCGGGTTGGCGAGCAGGCCGTAGCGGTAGAACCGCTCGATGTCGTTGCCCTTGAAGGTGGAGCCGTCGCCCCAGATCTGTACGTCGTCCTCCAGCATCGCCCGGACCAGGAGGGTGCCCGTGACGGCGCGGCCGAGCGGCGTGGTGTTGAAGTAGGCGCGCCCGCCCGAGCGGATGTGGAACGCCCCGCACGCGAGCGCCGCCAGGCCCTCCTCGACCAGCGCCGCGCGGCAGTCGACCAGGCGCGCGATCTCGGCGCCGTACGTCTTCGCACGGCCGGGCACCGAGGCGATGTCGGGCTCGTCGTACTGGCCGATGTCGGCGGTGTAGGTGCACGGGACGGCACCCTTGTCGCGCATCCAGGCGACCGCGACCGAGGTGTCGAGACCGCCGGAGAAGGCGATGCCGACGCGCTCGCCGGCGGGAAGGGAGGTGAGGACCTTAGACATAGGAAGAGTATGCACAACAATGCATGATCATGCAAAGAGGATGGCCGGACCAGGTACGGGACCGGTGCCCGGGGGCGGGTGAAGGCAGCGGCTGCGGCGCTGTGGGATGGTGGTCGCGTGACCTTGGAGGACCTCGTCCGGCTGCGCCGCGCCCGTGACCTGATGGACCGCGACTACGCGCAGCCGCTCGACGTCCCGGCGCTGGCGCGCGTCGCCCTCATGTCGTCGGGCCATTTCTCCCGCAGCTTCCGCGCTGCCTTCGGCGAGACACCGTACAGCTACCTCATGACGCGCCGGATCGAGCGCGCCAAGGCGCTGCTGCGGCGCGGCGACCTCACGGTGACGGAGGTCTGCTTCGCGGTCGGCTGTACGTCGCTGGGGTCCTTCAGCTCGCGGTTCAGCGAGCTGGTCGGCGAGAGCCCGAGCTCGTACCGGGCCCGCCGCCATGACGAGGGCGCCACCATCCCCGCCTGCTTCGCCAAGATCTACACGCGACCGGTCAGGAACGGAGAAGCCGGACCCGCCGCCCGCCAGTAGCGTGCACGGCATGGACATCAAGCTTTCGCAGTGCTTCATCGCCGTGGACGACCACGATCAGGCGCTCGCCTTCTACCGGGACGTCCTGGGCCTGGAAGTGCGCAACGACGTCGGGTTCGAGGGCATGCGCTGGGTCACCGTCGGCTCGCCGTCGCAGCCTGATGTGGACATCGTCCTCGAACCGCCCCTCGCGGACCCGAACGCCTCACCCGCCGACCGGGAGGCCATGGCGCGACTGCTGGCCAAGGGCCTGCTGCGCGGTGTCATCTTCAGGACCGACGACTGCGACGCCACCTTCGAGCGCATCCGCGCCGCCGGCGGCGAGGTGCTGCAGGAGCCGGTCGACCAGCCCTACGGCGTCCGCGACTGCGCCTTCCGCGACCCTTCCGGCAACATGCTCCGCTTCAACCAGCCGCGTCAGCGGTAGCCCCCGGGACCGGGCGCGCCCGGACGCGCGGCCTGCGGGGGCGGCGGCCGTCGATGGGATAGAACGGGTGCCCCAGGCGACGGCGACTTCCGGGGTGATGCGGTGGAACGGACGGACCTGCCGAGCGGAGCGGGGGAGCACCGCAAGGGTCCCGGGCGGCGACTGGTCCTGGGACTCGCCGCGGCCACGATCGCATCCTGGCCCGGCGGTACGGCGGCGGCCCGGGCCGCAGCGGGCCGCGGTGAAACCGGGGCCCGAGCGCCGCAGGGATGCGGGCTCGACGTGCGGGCCGAGAACGCGCTGCCCGGGTCCCCCGACTGGCGGATCACCCGGGCCGGCCCGGCGCGGGCCGTCGAGGGTTTCGCCGACCGGGTCAGCGTCCGCCCCGGCGAGCCGTTCGGGTTGCGCGTGTCGACCACTTCGGCCTCCTACACCGTCCGCGCGTACCGGATGGGCTGGTACGGCGGAGCCCGCGCCCGCCTGGTCTGGCAGTCGGGCCCCCTGCCGGGCATCCTCCAGCCGCCGGCCCGCCTCCATCCCGAGACGCGGATGGCCGAGGCCGCCTGGCGGCAGACCGGGCAGGTGGACACCTCCGGCTGGCCGGAAGGCAGTTACCTGCTCCGCCTGGACACCGAGGACGGGCAGGCGCAGCGGTTCGTACCCCTCACCATCAGGTCCGCCTCGCCCGCCGGCCGTACGGTCGTGGTCAACTCCGTGGCCACCTGGCAGGCCTACAACCGGTGGGGCGGCGCGGACCTCTACAAGGGCACGACGGGCAAGAAGAAGTCGCGGTCCCTTCACGTCACCTTCGACCGCCCCTACTCGGGCGGAAAGGGCGCCGGCCAGTTCCTCGTCTACGAAGCACCCGTGATCGCCCTGGCCGAACGCCTGGGCCTTCCCCTGGCCTACGCCACAGGGGTGGACGTGGCCCGCGACCCGCGGCTGCTGTGCGGCGCGGCCGCCATGGTCTCACTGGGCCACGACGAGTACTGGAGCCCCGAGCAGCGCGGCCACGTGACCCGGGCGCGCGACCAGGGCACCAACCTGGCCGTGCTCGGCGCCAACTGCTGCTACCGCAGGATCCGCTTCGAGGCCTCCCCGGTGGGAGCCGACCGGATCGTGGTCTGCTACAAGGACGACTACGCCGCGGACCCGGGCTATCGGCGGGGATCCCCACCGACGAACGACTTCCGGCGCCGGCCCGCGGCCGACCCCGAGAGCTCCCTGCTCGGCGTGATCTACGCCGGCTATCCCGTCGACGCCCCCTATGTGGTGTCCCATCCCGGCCACTGGCTGCTGGCGGGCACCGGGGCGCGGGCGGGTGATTCCTTCCCCCACCTGGTGGGGGTCGAGTTCGACCGTGTGAACCCGGCCTATCCGACGCCGCGGCCGGTGGAGGTCCTCGCCCACTCGCCGGTGGTCTGCAAGGGGCGGCCCTCCTACGCGGACACGGCGTACGTGTCGCTGCCGAGCGGGGCCGCGGTCTTCGCGACGGGCACCATGCGGTGGGTCGAGGCCCTCGACGCGACCGGGCCCGCCGGCGGCAAGGGCAACCACGGCCTCGACGCCCGGGCCGGGCACTTCACCCGCACCGTCACCGCCAACGTCCTGCGCGCGTTCGCCCGCGGGCCGGCCGGGCGGTCCAGGCCCGCCCAGGACAATCTGGCCGCCCACTACGGGGACAAGGCCACCACTCCCGGCGCGTAACCCCACCCCCTCGCACCACAGGCAGTAGCGTCACGATTCGCAACTTTTGGCACGATTCCGGGGATGTGCTGTGCGTCGACTCACCGTAGCTCTCACCCTGCTGGCAACCCTCGCGGCGGCTTCCTACGCCGGCTCCCAGGCCATCTCCGCCGAGCGCCGGGCAGCGGGCGGGGGCCGCGGCACGAACATCCTCGTCGTCGGCATCGACAGCCGCGCGGGCCTCTCCGCCGCCGAGAAACGGCGTCTGCACGCGGGCGGCAAGGGATGCAACTGCACCGACGTGATGATGCTCGTCCACCTCTCCGAGAACCAGCGGCGTGCGAGCGTCGTCTCCATCCCCCGTGACTCCTACGTCCAGTACGCCGACGTGGCGGCCCCCACCGCGGGCTCCGCGCCCGCCCGCTTCGGAAAGATCAACGGGGCGTTCGCGATCGGCGCCGGCCCGCTGACCGTCCGTACCGTGGAGCAGGCCACCGGCCTGCGCATCGACCACTACCTGGAAACCGGATTCACCGGATTCGAGCAGACGGTCAACACCCTCGGCGGCGCGACCGTGTGCACGGACAAGCCCCTCAAGGACGACGGTTCCGGCCTCGACATCAGCGCGGGGGTCCACCACGTCGACGGGAACGGAGCCCTGCGCTACGTCCGGGCCCGGCACATCGACCGGCCCGGAGACCTCGGCCGGGTCCGCCGCCAGCAGCGCATGGTGAACGACCTGCTGGCCCGCCTCACCGCCGAGGGCGCCCTGGCCGGGCCGGTGAGCACGGCGCGTACGGCCCGTGCCCTGCTGAAATCCGTACGCACCGACGAACGCACGGGACTGGACGACCTGGTCCGCATCGGCTGGGCGCTCGGCCGGCTCCGGCCGGAGCGCACGGAGTTCGCCACCGTACCGATCCGGGTCTTCGACCACCGGGTGCCCGGAGTGGGTTCCACCCTCGTGTGGGACGAAGCCCGCTCCGCCGCGTTGTGGGACGCTCTCGGAGCGGACCGCGCCACTACGGGCGACCCCCGCATCCAGCCCGTTCCGCAAACGCCGGTCGACACCAACCCCGCCAAGATCGCGGTCAGGGTGGACGACGCGACCGTCGCAACGGCCTTGCGCGGCAACGGTTTCGTCGTCACCGACACCTCGTCGGCCGCCCCGCCGGTACGCCACGAAGGCCCACCGGTCATCAGCTACGGCCCGGGCCGGGAGGCGGGCGCGGCCACTTTGGCGGCCGCCCTGCCCGGCGCCCGCCTCCGCCCGGTCCCGGGTCACGACACGTTCTTCGACGTCGCGATCGGTACGCGGCCCGTCCTGGTCAAGACCGTGACCTACGACCGCAACACGGCCGAGGGCGCGCCCGTCACCGCCGACACCCTGCGCTGCGGCCGTACACCGGGATCCCTGGGCTCCGCCACACCCACGGCCGACCACCGTCCCTGACGACCGCCACGACCGCCGGGGCGCCCGCCGTCAGTCGTCCCGCCGTCGAACAGCCTGGCGTGGCTGACCCGTTCCGGGCACGGCCGCGTGTTCTGCTTGGGCGACGATCCGTGATGTTCAGCCGAACCGGGAGGTGGCGATGGGATTTCTCGACCGGGCCAAGGAGCAGGCCCAGGGCGCTCTGCACCAGGGCAAAGCCAAAGTGGACGAGGTCCAGCAACAGCGCGCGGGTAACGACCTGCTGAAGAAGCTGGGGGCGGCGTACTACGCGGAACGCCGTGGAAGCGGCACGCCGCAGGCGACTCAGGACGCCCTGGCCGCACTGGAAGCCCATGTCGCCGCCCACGGGGACGGCTTCCTGCGCGCGTGATACGTCAACTGGGCTTGCCGCTTCGTCTCGAACGGTGAGCCCAGTCGGCTGCGGCACAGGCGCTCGGGAGCGAGACGCGACCCCACTCCCGTGCCGTCACGCACCGTGTTTACAGAAGCGGATATGGGAAACGCTGAGTAGCCGAAGGGAATAAGAACCTAGGCGAAAGGCGGGACCCATGTCCGTGAGTATCGGCATCATCCTCGTCATGGTGGCGGGGTTCATCACTGTGATCGTGCTCGCCCCGGCGGTGGCGCCGGCCGAATCCGACCAGGCCGCGGCGCGGCCCACCGGCGAAAACCCGCGCCCGCCCGCGGCGAGTCACCGCCGCTCGCGGCGGCTGCGGTCCATCCCGCCCCAGCGCACCGTGGACCACAGGCGAAGCCTCGGGTGAGCGGCGGCCCCTGGCCGGGGCGCCTCCCGGTGGTCAGCGGGCGTACGAGCCGATGCCGACCAGGCAGTACACGTACTGGTTGATGACGGCGCCGTTGAGGGTGTAGCGGTAGGAGAACGCGTACTCCGTCTTCGGATTGTCGTCGCAGCGGCTCATGTCCGAGGTCATCGGGATGCTCTCGATCACCCGGTAGTGCGCGTCGGACGCCGAGCAGGAGACTTCCTCGACGTCCTCGACGCGTTGCGCCGTGGTCGAGTCCGGCAGGGTGCCGTTGAGGCAGGTGCCCCTGTCGAAGGGGGTGGGGGCCGTGTCGGCCTCAGGGGTGGAGACGGGATCGCTCGTCGTCTCCGGTGTGGGTTCGGCCGGGGAGGAGGAGCGGCTGTAGGAGGGGAGCGGGGAGTAGGACGGGCTGTACGACGGGTACGCCGACTCCGAACTGGCCGAGGGGCTGGGCGCCCCGGCGGCGGAGGCCTCGTCGTCGGTGCCGTCGCCGGAGTTGAACAGGGCGAGACCGGCGATGACGGCCGCGACGAGCCCGGCCGCCACCAGCCACCCGGCGATGCCCCGTTTGGGCCCCGCTCCCGACGCGGGCGGGACGGGGCCCCCGGACACCGCCGAGACCCCGGACACCGCCGAGACCCCGGACACCGCCGAGACCCCGGCCGCCGCGGCCGCCGTCGAGACCCCGGCCGCCCCGGACACCCGGATCCGTACCAGCACCTCCTGGTCGCCGACCCGGGCCCGGACCAGGTCACCGTCCCGGCAGGACGAGGGGATGCGCAGGCGGGTGGGCCCGGTCGCAAGAGGCACTGTCAGGATCGCTCCGTAAGTCGCCTGTTGGGGAGTGATCGTTATTTCTGTTTCCGGTGACGACATCAACTGTTCCTCAAGGTATGGGGCGCGAGCCGCCGGCGGACTTCCCGAGATTCTCCCAACCCGCGTCGGCTGACGCAGCCATTCCGCCAAGCGCGGGGTCAGGAGCGCTGCCGCTCCGTCACCTCCCGGCTCCCGGAGGCCGCCGGGGCGCTGCGGCTGGTCTCGGTGGCGTGCAGCGCGCGGCGGGCGGTCGTGCGGAGGTGATCGATGATCTCGGGGTCGGCGTCGAGTGTGTAGTCGGCGTCGAGACCGGCGAGGGTCTGGGCGATGCGGGGGAGGCGGTCGTCGGAGGCGTCGAGGCGGCAGGTGTGTTCGTCGATGGGGGTCAGGCGTGTGGCCAGGCCACGGGTGCGCGCGCGGACGTGGTCGGCGGGTGCGTGGACGGTGGCGACGGCACGGTAGCGGGTGGGGGCCGTGGACAGCCGACTCGCGACGAAGGCCGCCGGGTCGTCGCCGGGTACGCGGCGGGGTGCGACACGTCGGCCGGTGGGTGCGGGGTTGGTGGTGCGGTCAAGGCGGAAGAGGCGCCAGTCGTCCTTGTCGGTGTCGTGGGCGAGGAGGTACCACAGGCCGCCGGAGGCGACCAGGTGGCACGGCTCTACGCGGCGCCCGGTGACGGCGCCACGCTGACTCGTGTAGTCGAAGGCGGTGATCTCGTGGTCGCGGCAGGCGACGGCGAGGGTGACCAGCACGGCCGGGTCGGCCCGCGGTCCTCTTGCCTCCCAGGTGATGCCGGTGAGGGAGCTCTGGAGGGCGGTGACCTGGCCGCGCAGGCGCCCCGGCAGGACCTGTTCGAGTTTGGCCAGGGCCCGCAGGGCGGTTTCCTCGATGCCGGTGAGGCCGCCCGCGGCGGTGCGCAGGGCCACGGCGATGGCGACGGCCTCCTCGTCGTCGAGCAGGAGCGGCGGCAGGTCGCTGCCGGAGGTGAGGCGGTAGCCGCCGGCGTGGCCGCGGGCGCTGTCGACGGGGTAGCCCAGCTCACGCAGGCGGTCGATGTCGCGGCGGACGGTGCGTACGGTCACCTCCAGCCGTTCGGCGAGGTCGGCGCCGGACCATTCCCGCCGGGTCTGGAGCAGGGACAGCAGTCGCAGCACGCGGGCGGTCGTATCGCTCGTCATGAATTCCATGATGCCGGTGTCAAAGGACAGGAGCTGTCCTGAAATGCCCCTACGGTGGAGACGTCTACACGGAGCAAATCGGGAGGTTTCCCCATGAAGATCGCTGTTCTCGGCACCGGCGGCGGCGCCCGCGCCCACATCGCCAAGCTCGCCGAACTGGGCCACGAGGTTCACGTCGGCACCCGCGACCCCCGGGCCACCCTGGCCCGCGCCGAGCCCGACATGATGGGCACCCCGCCCTTCAAGGACTTCCTCGCCGAGCACCCCGCCATCGGACTGCACACCTTCGGCGAGGCCGCCGCCGTCTCCGACGGCCTGGTGATCAACGGCATCGACGGCCACAACGCCGTGGAGGCGCTGTCCGCCATCGCCGACCCGCTCGCCGGCAAGACGCTCATCGACTACGCCGTCCCGTACATCTACCAGCACACCCCGCAGTACCCCTGGCCGACGCCGTGGGGGATCATGCCGAAGCTGGACCCGTGCGACAGCGACAGCCTCGGCGAGCAGATCCAGCGAGCCCTGCCCCGCACCAAGGTCGTGAAGTCCTTCGTCACGCAGGAGCAGGCCACCGTCGTCGACCCCGAGGCGGTAGGCGGCGGGGACCACACGATGTTCGTCGCCGGCGAGGACGCGGGCGCCAAGCAGCAGGCCACGCAGCTGCTGAAGTCCTACGGCTGGACCGACATCCTCGACCTCGGCCCGCTCGTCTGCGCCCGCGGCATGGAGATGTACGCGCACATGCACTCCGCCATCGGCTTCGGCCTGGGTCAGGGGTTCGGCGGCCACTTCGGCATCAAAGTCGTCCGCTGACCGCCACCCGGCCCCCTGCTCGGGGGTGGGGACGCGTACCGGCGGCCGTGGCGTGGAACAGATGCCCGCATGACCGAAAGTGCGAGCCCTGCCGTCCCGACACCGCGCGTCACCGTACGGGAGGTGCAGCCGGGCGATCCGCCCTTCCGCATCGTGGAGATCAACGGGGAGGTGGTGGGGGCGGCCAGGTCCATGACGGACGTGCTCAAGGTCGCCGCCGCCGCGGGCGTCACCATCCACAACCTCGACGATCCGGCCGAGATCCGGTGGGTGGGCGGCGGTAGGTACACCTGGAGGCGGCACTAGCTACTGCGGCCCTGTCGTCAGCTGATCCCACCGCGCCGTCACTCTTTTGGCGCGTCATGTACGAGGTGGCACTCGGGTGAGGCCAGGATGAGGCTCTTCGGATTCGGGCCCGCCGTGTCGGGCCGGGCGGCGACGGGAAGGGCACCACGATGGGCTTGTTCGAGACGGCGGTGGAGCGGGCCGACGGTACGGTCCTCATCAGTGCGAAGGGGGATCTGGACGGGACCGCCGGGCCGGTCCTCCAGCAGGCGCTGGAGGCGGTTACCTCCAGTGACACCGTGGCCTTGATCGATGTGCACGCCGTGCGGTTCATGGACGCCGGCGGACTCCTGCTCTTCCTCGATCTGCACCGGCGGGCGGAGTGCTTGGGGCTGCGGGTACTCGTCGTGGGATGGCAGGCACAACCGCAGGGGCTCATGGCGTCGGTCGCCGGCATTCCGGGGGCCGGTTCTCGCACCGGGGAGCGGTACGCCCTTGCGGGCTTCCGCCGTCTGATCGAGGAACGGGCCGAGCGGCAGCGCGACCGGGCCTCCGACCAGAACGGATCCCTCTCCCTGCCGTAGCGCCCCGGTGCGGCAGTGGGCCGCGGCGTCCCCGCGCTGTGGTGTCGGGGGCCCGCGGCAGACCGGCGGGTCGCTCGTGTCCGCCTATCGGACAGGCCATTGCGGCCCGACATCGCGCCGCACACACTGTAGCGATCCGATCCCCACAGAAAGCGGTCCGTCATGGGCGAACACGTGCATATCCGCCTCAAGGACGGCATAGCCGTGTCTCCGGCCGGTGACCTGATCGAGACCTACCACTGCCGGTGCGGCAGTACCTGGACCAAGAGCTACCAGGTCGAGGACCGGGATCCGGACGCACTGCCCGGCAGCTGAGCCGGAACTGCGCGAGGTCCTGGGGGCCCGAACCGCCGGGGGCCGGGGCTTCTCGGCCGGCGTCAGTGCTCTTCGGGCGGGCGCCCGGTCCGCAGCAGGTGCAGCACCGCCCGCTCGGCGGGTCCCTGCGTCGCCGGTGTGCCGTACGAGCCCTCCGCGCCGAGGCCGGGGAGGGCGGGGGCGACGGTGACGCCCTCCTCGTACAGCTCGATGACGTACGGGTTGATGTAGGAGGCCCGGCACACCGCCGGGGTGTTGCCGAGGTAGCCGGAGACTTCCCGGACGGCCCGGCTGATGGCGCGCCGGCGGGCGGTTTCGCTGCGGGCGGCGCCTTGGGAGACGGCCAGGGCGACGGCGGCCATGACCGTCGCGTGCCAGGTGCGGAAGTCCTTGGCGGTGATCTCCAGCCCCGCGAGCTCCTTGAGGAACTCGTTGACCTCGCCGCCCGTCACATCGTGCCACTGCGGGCGTTCCCAGTAGGCGAGCAGTCTCTCCCCTCCGCCGCGTCGGCGCAGCAGGGAGGTCAGGCTCCGGCAGGTGACCGGGTCCACGACCGCCTGGATCTGCTCCTTGCCGTGCTTGCCGGGATAGGTGAAGACCACCTCGCCGCCCCCGCAGCGGGTGTGGGTGCGCAGCAGGGTGGTCAGGCCGTAGCTGTTGTTCATGTCCGTGTAGCGGTCGCTGCCGATGCGGAAGAATCCCAGGTCGAGCAGGCGTACCGCCGTCGCCAGCACCCGCTGCCGGGACAGCCCCCGCTCGCTCAGGTGCGCTTCGACGGCTTCGCGTACGGCCGGCAGCCGCTCCGCCACGTCCAGGACGTGTTCGTGCTTGGCCTGCTCCTGTTCCGCCCGGAACTGCGGGTGGTACAGGTACTGGCGGCGCCCGGCGGCATCCGTTCCCACCGCCTGCAGGTGCCCGGTGGGGCGGGAGCAGATCCATACGTCCCGCCAGGCCGGGGGGATGACCAGCGCCTTGATCCTGGCCAGTTCGGCGGGGTCGCGAAGAGGCTCCCCGTGGGCGTCGAGATAACGGAAGCCGCGGCCGTGGCGTTTGCGCGCGTACCCGGGATCGGTGGGCCGAGTGTGGTGAAGACGCAACCGAACCTCCTCACGGACGGGACGACGGACGCCGCCCCGCTGTCACCGAGCATCCTTGCCGTACCGGCCTTCCGGCCAGGGCCGGGCGGCCGGCATCAGGGACGCGGATTGATGCGCTGCCACGGTGGACGGGCGTCACCTCCCCGGCGTCCGGCGACCGAGGCGCATCGCGGGCACAGCCGCTGGACGCGGTCGGCCGCTCCGCCGGACTCGGGGATAGCGTCGCTCCAGGAGACGTGGAAGAAACGCACCAGCTGCGAGCGGCTGAGGGAGAGACCGCAGACGGTTTCGTTCCGCCCCGGCTCCCAGGCGTGGGCCTCTCCCGCCGGCAGCCGGACCCGGCCTTCCTCCTCGTCGGTCCACTGTCCCGAGGCGGCCACCGCGTAGCGCTTGCTCGATCCCATGCCCTACGGGTACCTCGTCCGGCCCGGACCATGCGGGGGCGGCGCGCGGGCCTTCCCTTCCCCTGCGGTCCGGGCCGGTCAGTGCGCGGCGTCGGGGTGGCCCGAGTGGCCGGTGGCGGGGGCCTCGTGGGTGTCCCCGTGCTCCACGGTGCCGCCGAGCCGGGCCCGCAGTGCGGTCAGTGCCTGCGCGGACGGCGTCGTGACGACCCACCGGTCACCCACCAGGTAGCTGCCGCCGTAGTTCCGGGCCTCGGACAGCCATACGCGCAACCCCGGCTCGGCCGCGAAGGTGATCATGCGGTAGGTGTCCTGGCCCGTGACGCAGCCCCCTTCGCGCAACTCTTCGGCTTGGACGTTCACTTCGGCCGTGCATCCGATGGCGGTGGCGATCGCCTCGATCGAGGTCGGCCCCGTCCCGCTCGGCCGCTGCCGCTCGTCGGCCGGCCCGTGGCGGGGCGCCGAGTGCCCCGCGCAGGCGCCGCACAGCAGGGCGGCGCACACCGCCGCCACAGCCGGGAGCGGGGAGCGGGAGAGCCGGATTCGGCGGTCGGTCCACAGCATGGCAACCTCACGGGCGGGAGCGGAGCGGATCAGTGTGAGACAGGCATGACGCCCGGGCGGGGAGGAGCCCGGGCGCCACGTGCGGGTGGGTGCGGAGAGCCGACAGGCGGCCGACAGGCAGCGAGCCGACAGGCAGCGGCTAGGCCGCCTTCGCCTTCTCGCCCTTGTCGGTGACGGCGAACCAGAGGCCTTGTTTGCCGTGGCCGCTGATATCACCAGGTTTCGCATCACCGGTGAACGAGTAGACCGGCCAGCAGTCGATCGTCATCTGCTCCGACCCGTCCGGGCGTTTCACCGAGCCCACGAGTTTGGGATCAATTCCCGATACCTTGTCCTTGCCGACCGCCTTCGCCGGTTTCCACGTGTCGAGGCAGGAGTCGAGACAGCCGAATTTCATCGGCCAGGCGCTGTCCTTGTCGAAACGGTAGAGAGTACGCCCTTCCGCATCGGCGAGAATATTGCCGAGCTTGGCGTCCTGGTTGACGGAAAGACCGGCGTGCTTCATCTTCGCCTCCTCGGACCCCGCCGGCGCCTCGGAACCCGCCGGCGCCTCGGGCGCCTTCTTCGCGGCGGCGGCCGGCTTTCCATCGGCCCCCAGCACGTGCCAGGTCCCGCCGACGCCCTCACCGAGCGCGTCCCCCGCCTTCGTGTCTTTCGCGTAGCGGTACACGGGCCACCCCGCGAGGGTCAGCTGGCGCGTACCGTCGGCCCGCTCCACCGAACCGAGGAGGGCGGAGTCGATCCCCGCACCGGCCGTCGCCCCGTCCGCGGCCACCACGGGCCAGGCCGCGGCGCAGTCGCCTTCGCAGGCGGACTTGGGGGGCTGGGCGGTGTCCTTGTCGAACCGGTAGAGGGTGAACCCCGCGCCGTCCGTCACCGCCCCGCCCACCGCCGGAAGCTCCCGTACCGTCAGCTGCCCGGCGGGACCGGTCCCGGCGGCCGCGCCCGCCGGGGAGCCGGCCGGGGCCTCTCCGTACCCCGAGCCCGAGCCGGGCTGGGCGTCGGATCCGTATGCGCCGCCCGTATCGTATGCGGAGCCGATTTCCTTACTGCCGCTCACGGGCTGCACCGCCCCTTTCCGGTCGGACGAGTCCTCTCCACTGCCGCATCCGGCCGTCAGCAGTAATACCGCGACCGCCGACCCGGCGAATATCTCGCGACGCCTCTTGTTCACGGTTTCTCCTTCGGATTCGGTCCTGCGTTCTGTTCCCTCGGTCATTGATACGGGGAGTAAGCCGAGTGAAGTCCATATCCGCCGGAATTTGTCAGATCTCGCCAAAGTGCAAGGCGCGGCGAGCTGTCGAACCGTCCACCGGCTCAGTCCTGGATGCGCAGCGCGAGCGCCGGGCAGCGCCGTACGGCGCGCAGCGCCTTCGGCCGCAGCCGCCCCGGCACCGGCATGGAGCCGAGGGCCGGGAAGCCGTCCTCGTCGAGCCGCACGACGTCCGGCAGGACGTCCGCGCAGAGCCCGTGACCTTTGCAGAGGGTCCAGTTGACGACCAGCCGCTCCGGGATCTCGTCCTCCGGCAGCGGCAGTGCCCCCAGTACCCGTCGGCCGCAGCCGCTGCCCACGGCATGGTCCCTGAACTCGTCGGGGAAGACGGTCAGCGCCGAGGCCACGAAGTGCGAGGTACCGTCCGGATGGCTGCACGCCCCCCGGCCCCGGACCGCCCTCAGCCGCGCCTCCACCGCTTCGAGCGCTGCCCGGCCGCCTCCCCGCACGGCCTGCTCCAGTACGTCGGCCAGCCCGGGCAGCCCGCGGACGCACGGCCCGCACTGGCCCGCCGACTCCCCCGCCATCCAGCGGGTCACCCGCGCCACCTCGCCGGCCGGGCAGGTGTCCTCGGGCAGGGGCAGGACCGCGCCCGCCCCGAGCACGGCACCGAACGTCGCCAGGGACCGGCGCGACACCTCCGAGGCGCGGGCCGAGCCGGGGTCCAGCCATCTGCCGTGATAGCCACCGACGAGCACGCCCTGGCCGAGGCCGGTGCCGCAGAGGTCCAGGACGTACGCCAGGGACGTCCCCGTGGGCGTCTCCACCACCATGGACCCGGCGACCGTCAGCAGGACGGTGCCCGGTTCCGCGGCCAGCCCGGCCGTACGGTACTCCGGCGCGCCCATCCTCGCCGCGACGGCGAGCTGGGCGAAGGTCTCGGTGTTCGACAGCAGGGTGGGTACGCCGTTCAGGCCGCGCTCGCTGGTGCGGACCGTCCTTCCCGACGGCAGCGCCGCACCACCGTTCAACCCGCTGACGAGGGCGGTTCCCTCACCGGTCACGAAGCGGTCGGGGAGCCGCACCACGCGGACCCGGCGGCCGGACGGACCGCGTTCCGCGACGGCTTCGCGTACCGACTGCTCCACGTCCGCCCGCGTCACGGCCACCACGACGTCCTCGGCGGCGAGCACGGCCGCCGACAGCAGGGCGCCGTCCAGTACCAGATGGGGGGCGTGCAGCAGCAGCGCGGTGTCCTTGAGGCAGCCCGGTTCGCCTTCGCTGCCGTTGACGACGACGGCGGTCCGCCCGTCCCGCCCCCGGGCCGACCGGATGACGGCGCGCAGCTTGCGGGCGAAGGGGAAGCCCGCTCCGCCCCGGCCCCGCAGGTCGATGTCGTCCGCGAGGCGGACCAGTTCGTCCGGGTGGCAGCGCGGCAGAGCGCCGTGCGCGCCGAGATGGGCCTCGCGGTCCAGGCGGGGGAACCGGTCGAGTCCGGTGAGCAGTCGGGGGGCGCCCACACAACCGAGGCGGGGGCGCGGACCGGCCGTCACATCGCCCGCTCATGGAGGTCCGGTTGATCACCGTGCCGGGCCGCTCTCCCGGCGGCCCGGCCGGGCGCGTACGGGGCGACGTAGGGCGCGTACAGGGGCCGGGGCGGGGGAGCCGGACCCAGCGGGCCGCGGCCCGTATCCGGGGCGGCGAGCGGCTCCACCGGCGGCACGGGCATGAAGGAGGGTTTGGCGCAGGGGCGTCTCGGGACGCGCCCGGGCTCGGGCGCAACGGCCGGCTGGCCGGCCGGCCGTGACGGCCGGCCGCGCATCCTGGCTCTCAGGCGCAGGGCGAGGACACCGGCGACGCCGATCAGGCACAGCGCGTAGGCCGCCGTCACCGCCGGGCCGGCGGGGCGGCCCGCCTTGAGCGCGTGCACCAGCGACGCCCCCCATGCGGGGTACGCGCCGAAGTGCAGGGCCCGCCACCACAGGGAGCGGTTGTCGGTGGCGAAGACGCTGCGCACCGCACCGGACACCGCCACCGTCACGAAGAGGTACCCGGCCAGCGTGCCGAGGCCTATGAGCACGGGCCGATCGCGGTCGGCGAAGGGGAGGACCACCGAAGCGGCGCTGGTCTGGCCCTGCGCCACCTTGACCCAGATGTGGAGGGCCAGGAAACCCAGTCCGGCCACCGCCAGGCCGCGGTGCACGCCCTGGGCGAGAAGACGGTGGCCCGACCAGAGAAGCATCCGGTCGGTGGCCAGCAGCCCCCACAGGACGGTGGCGGTGAGCGAGACGAGCGAGAGCACGCCCGCCGCGTAGTCCAGAAAGTCCCGTACGTGCGCGAAGGCGCCGGCCCGGGCCGTCACGGCGACGGCCAGGAGGGCCGCGGCGCCGGCGCAGATCACGCCGGGCCGCAGCCTTCCCGAGACGGGCAGGAGGGAGGGCTGCCGGACGGCACGCCGTCCGGCGGGGGGATCCGTCGCCGCCGCGGCGTGACGGCTCTTGCGGCGGGCTCGGTGCGAGCGGGGCATGTGCGGCTGGGACAGGGGCAGGGGCATCCAGTTCTCCTGTGCGCCTGGGCTCCGAGCGCTCCACCTGGCGCTCGGCACCCGGGGGTCGTGGTCGGCAGTGCCCCGGGGCGCGGTGCAACTCCTGCGCCGCCCGGGGCAGTTAGGGGCCGGAGTGCAGAAGCATCGTGGAGCCGCCCGGCACCTCCGCGCGATTTATCGAAACGTGATAATTTCTCGCACCGCGTCTCCGGCACGTCGAACAACACCGGAAGATTCCCCTCCAGCGGGGGTTGCGACAGGCCGCCGCGCCGCCTGCCACCTATGCGTTCCCGACGGCAAAGATGAGGCAAAACCGCCGGACCGCAAGGGGCCGGACCCCTCAGGGAGGGAGTACGAGGGTCTGAACTCGTCTGTCCGACAAGGTCGTTGGCGAGACGGCCGACTTCCGGCGCGCTCGTCGCTCTCCCATCGGACAGGCCTCACCCCGGCATGAACGAGGAAGCGATGTGCGAACTTCTCAACCGCATCTGGTCCCGCCCCCGAGGCGAGTGGACCCGCGTCCTGCGCAGGGAACTCCCGGCGCTGGCCGACGAGATAGTGGAGGAACTTCTGCATGGAATTCCGGGATTTTCCGCACTCATCGATGACAACGATGCCATTGATGAGGAATTGGTCAGGCACACGGTAGAAAGGGCCCTTCTCACCGCTCTCGGCTATCGGCGTCCGGACGACCGGGCTGACCGGGCTGGCCGGGCTGACCGGGACGTGCGTGGCGAGCAGCCCGGTCCCGGCGTGGACCAGGACCGGTACGGGGAACACGCGCCGTACGAGGAGAAGAGCGCGGACGGCCGCGGCCGGACGGACGGGAGTGGCGACGGCCGGGAGAGCGAGGTCAGGCACGACGGCAGACGCGAGGCCGCCCGCGATGACGTTCGCGAGCCCGTCCGTGAGCCCGCTCACGAGGACGGCCCCGGAGCCGGACGCGGAGGCGGGCACGGTGGAGGGCACGGCGGAGGGCACTGGGCCGGGCCCACGGGGCCGAGCGGCCCCAGCGGTCCCACAGGACACGGCGGCCCCGCCGGCCCCACCGGCCCCACCGGAGAACGGCAGGAGCCCGCCGCACCGCCGCCCGACCGCACGCGGCAAGAGCTGTTCAGGGAGCTCACCGACGACAGGGCCGCCTCGGATGGCTCCCTCACGGAGCTGGCGCAGGCGGCCGGCTGGCCCCTGCCGCTCGCCGTACGGGCCGTCGTACTCGCCACCCCCGGCGAGACTCAGCAGCTGGCGGCGGTACTGGACGACGCCCTCGTCGGCATGTTCGCGGGCAGGCCCTGCCTGCTGGTGCCGAGCCCGGACCCGGACGCCCGGGCGCCCCTGGAACTCCCGCTGCGCGGTCGCCTCGCAGCCGTCGGCCACGCGGTTCCCCTCCGGGATACCGTTTCCTCCCTGCGCTGGGCGCTGCGCCTGCTCGCCCTCACCCCCGGTCGCCAAGGCCTTGAGGCCCGGCCCGTCTTCGTCGACGACCACCTCTCGACCCTGCTGCTCCTCCAGGACGAACCCCTCGCCCACGCGCTGGCCGCCCGGTGGCTGCGGCCACTGGCGGACCTGACCCCGCGCCAGAGCGAGCGTCTGGAGGTGACCCTGCTGGCCTGGCTCGAAGGCGGTGGCGCCCCCGAGGCGGCGAAGGCCTTGAGCGTGCATCCCCAGACCGTGCGCTACCGCATGCGGCAACTGGAGAAGCTCTTCGGGCCCGGGCTGCGCGATCCCCGTACCCGGTTCGAGCTGGAAATGGCCCTGCGCAGCCGCCGGCTGATGGCGCAGGTACGGCTTCAGCACTCGCGGGCGGGCCGCAGGGCGGGGCGCTTCGTTTCGGCGGAGTTCACGCCGTTAGTGGTGGGGAGGATGGCCCGCGTCAACGGCCTCTGAGGCCGCCACTTCGGCCGCGGCCCGGCTCCCGGTCCCCGCTCGCGGGGCCCGGGGGCCGGGCCGTTCCTCGCACCGCGCCAACGGACAGGCGCCCGCGGTGCCGCCCGGAGGACGCGAGCTGCCACCACGCTCAGCGTGATGGCAGCTGCCCGGGGTCCGGGCCCCGGTGGGGTGTGCGGTGTTGGCCCGAAGCCGGCTCCGGGCCAACACCTTCCCGGGCCGGGCGCGTGCGAGGGGGAGGGGAGCGCCCGGCCGGGAGCAGGTGATCCGTCACCCTGTCGGTGTCGGTGTCGGTGTCGGTGTCGGTGGCGGAGTGGTGCGGGTGCCGTGGTCAGCGGCAGGTGCGCCCGCTGTTGATGCAGTCCACGGCCTCCGCCATCAGGCCGGTCGACATGACGTTGATGAAGTCGTCGTGGTCGGTGACCGGCTTGTGCAGCTGCTCGGGGAAACTGTCGACGGCGAACCGGGTGCCCGGTGCCACTTCGTACGTGAGCCGCTGGACCAATTGCGGAATGGCCGTGAAGCCCCGCGGGCACCGGCCCGCGCGGTCCGGGAAGGCCACGTGCGTACGGTGGTTGGCGCTGTCCGTGTTCCTTCCGTCCCAGCAGCTCTGGAAGGTGAAGGTGCGCACCACGTCGCTGCCCTGCGGGCAGACCGGGTACTTGTCCTTCAGCTGGCGGTCCTCGAAGCCGGTGCAGCTCCACGAGGCGTTGGCGTTGGCATCGCCGTTCGTGAAGGCCTTCGCGTCCCCCGTGATGATGCGCAGGAAGCGGGGCATGGCCGTCACCCGGCTGACGGGGCTTCCCTTGAAGGTGATCGTCACCTGCTTGGGCCGCAGGATGGTGCCGATGTTGGCGTCCTGGCCGCCTCCGGGGGCGTTGGCGTCCCGCTCCGCCCTGCCGTCGCGCAGCCGCAGTACCGGCCAGTAGTAGCTGGACTGGTCGCCATTGCTGCAGGTGGTGCCTGAGGCGGCGAGGCTGGCGTTGGTGGAGAAGGCGTCGGTGGACTCGTTGCCCACGTAGTCGTGCATGTGGTGCGCGCCGTTGGAGACGCCGGGCGCCACGATGACGTTGTCCGGGTTGAAGTGGCCGTTCTCGTTGCGGCCGCACTGTGAACTGAAGGATCCCGAGGAGGCCCCGGCCGAGCGCGCGGGATTGCGTACGTTGGGCCGGACCTGGTTGATCGGCGTGAAGTCGCTCCGGTCCGGGCCGCCTTTCCGCCCGAAGCCGTCGTCGGCGAGCGCGTCACCGGAACTCCTGGCGCCGAGCCCGTCGTTGCCGTCCCCGCTGCCGTTGCCACGCTCGTCCGTGTTCTCCTCCGTGTTCTCCTGTGCCTCCTCGTCCGCAGCGGGCGCCTCCTTCATCTCGCAGCCGCTCAAGGACTCCAGTCCTTCAGGACGCGCCCCCGATCTCCCCAGGGCCTCGGACACGCGGGCGATGGTCTTGGCACGCTCGTCCTTGAGCCCGTCGAGGAGTGCGTCTCCCGTTGCCTCGCCGGCCGCCAGCCGCCGGTAGGCCTCCGCCACTTGGGCATCCAGTTCGGCGAGGTTCGCGTCCACCTCGGCCCGGGCCCGGTCGGGAACGGCGGTGAGCCGGTCACCCACGTCGGGGCAGTCGATGGTGTCCGTCACCTCTGCCGGGCGGCGCTCCCGGTCCTGACCGGCGGACGCGTTGCCGGCGACGACGGCTACCCCACCGCCGCCCAGCAGCAGGGCGACGATCGTGGCCTGGAGCTTTTTCGACAGCCGGGGGCGTTTGTGGCCCTGTTGACTCATGCGATCACTTCACTTCGTCGATCGGACATCGGAAGGGGCACGGTCCAGTGGCGGGACCGAAGGGACGGAAGCGGGGGCCGGCGTCGGGTCGGCGAGTGCGTCGAAGTCGACCAGTCCGCTGTCTTCGAGGACCGTGATGTGGTCCAGGACCGTGGCGTTGGCGGAGGTGGCGAGAGCGCGTACCTTCGAGTTGCGGGTCTGCGCCCGCACCTGGGCCACGAGGGCGAACACCTTGCCGTGCGCGCGGCGCAGCAGCTGGATGAAAAGCCGTTCGTAGTCGGCTCCCTGGGCGCGGGTCAGTTGGCCGAGCCAGTCCCGCTGCTGCTCGTTCGGCTGGTTGGGGAGGTCGATGCCGAGAGCCTGGCCGACCTCTATGACCTGCTCGTCCAGGTCGGTGTGGCCTTCGACGAGGTGGTCCCCGGCCGTGCGTACCGAGGCCCGTGTCCCGCGCTGCTGGGCCTGCCGCCCGGCGGGCAGCTCCCATAACCCGGCGAGCCGTACCTTCCGCATGAAGTCCCGGTCCGTGGGAGTCAGCGGCCCGTACGCCGTACTCATGATCCCGGCGCCGTCGTCGTCCGGAGCCGGGCCTGAGACCGTGGCCGAAGCCCGGCCCCCGAATCTCTCCACGGGGATCAGCAGGGCGATCAAGGTGACGGCGAGGGCGGTGATGACGAAACCGCTGCCGATCGTGTACCGGGTAGCCACCGACAAGCCGCTGACGGGTCGCCGCCGAAATGACAGCACAGTGCCTCCTTGCTCCGTGGGACGGGAAGGCGCGGGTGCGCGGTGCGGTGCGGTCGGCACCCGCGATTCCCGGAGTGCCACGGGACGCTAGTGCCCCGCGCGCTGCCGGCACCGCAGGACCATCACCATCGGATAAACATCCGGGCGGCTCCTCGAACTGCTGGTACCGTTCCGCGCGCCCGGCCCCTTCGAGCCGTGCCTTTTCGAGCCGTGCCCGGCCCTCCTCCAGCCGCGCCCGGCCCCGGGCGTCACCTCTTCCGCCCGGGGCCGTCGGGCCCTTCCTCAGGCGGCCATCGGCTCAGGATCCGGTTCGCGCGCCGGCCGTGTGAGCCTGCCGGTGCGGTGCAGCCCGTACAAGGCGGCGGCGCAGCAGAGGCCGAGGGCGGCGAGCGCCAGCCAGGGCAGCCCGGACATCCCGGCCGCGCGGGCCGCGTCCAGCGCCGCACCGGTGAGCAGGTTGCCCAGTGCGATGCCGACACCGCAGACGGTGTTGTACAAGCCGTAGTGCGTGGCGACCAGGCGTTCGCCCGAGAGCCGCACGATCGTGTCCATCTCGAAGGGGTAGGCGATCATGGTTCCCAGGGCCAGCAGCAGGGCGGACAGCGACGAGGGCACGGCGGCCAGCAGCCACAGCGCCGGGCCGCGGGCCGGCACAGGGAGCGCCGTTGCCGCCAGCAGGGGCAGAAAGGCCAGGCCCATCACCAGCACCCCCCAGATGAGCGCGCGGCCCGGCTCCATGCGGGCCTTGCACCAGGCGGTGACCCGCGTCTGGAAGAGGACGGTGCTCAGCCCGGAGACGGCGAAGAGGACTGCCACCGCCGCCGTGCCGAACCGGCCGTCCCCGCCCAGGCGCCGGACCTCCAGCGGCAGGGCCAGGTAGACCTGGAAGGTCATGACGTACGAGCCGGTCATGGCCAGTGAGAACAGCAGGAACGGGCGGTTGGCCAGAATGCCGCGCCACTGCGCGAACATCCCCTCCCGCCTGCCGTCCCCGCGTCGCACCGCCTCGTCGGCGCGGCGCGGGGGCAGCGCCCGGATCTGTACGAGACTCAGCACCGCGAAGATCGCTGCCGCGACGAGGCACGTGACGCGGAAACCGACGCCCGTCAGCACCATGCCCACCAAGGGGCCGAGCAGGATGCCCGCCTGGTAGAAGACGTTGAACAGGGCGAAGGCCTCCACTCGGCGTTCCCCCGAGTCCGCCGCCAGGTACGCCCGGGTGGCCGGGTTGAACAGGGCCCCGGCCAGCCCCGTCGCGGCGGATGCGGCGAGCAGCGCGGGCACGGACTCCACCAGCCCGAGGGTGGCGAAGCCCGCCACGCGCAGCACCAGCCCGGCAATGATCATCGGCTTGTAACCGAGGCGGTCGGCCAGCGTCCCGCCGATCAGGAACATGCCCTGCTGGCTGAAATTGCGTACGCCGAGGATCAGCCCCACGGTCCAGCCCGCGAGCCCCAGCGGCCCGGACAGGTGGCTGGCCAGATAGGGCATGAGCATGTAGAAGCCCACGTTGATGGAGAACTGGTTCACCATCAGCAAGCGCACGCCGCACCCGTAGGAACGGAACTGTGTGAAACCGGCCCTCATCGGGCCCGCTCCTGCGAGCGGTCCGCGCCGCGCGCGGCGGCCGGGTCGCTCCCCGGAGCCCGATCGCGCAGGGTCAGCGGATCGGCCACCGCGGCGCAGCGCGTCCAGCGGTCGACCTCCCTCTCGTCCGGACTGCCGATCACGTCCGGTTCGGCGGCCGGAGGGGAGCCGAGCAGGCCGTGGGCGGCGCAGTAGTCGTCGTCGTACACCGTGCCGAGATAGCGCTGGGGCCCGTCGGGGAAGACGGCCGCGATGCGGGTCTGCGCGGGCATGACGCGCGAGAGCCAGCCGGCCACGAGGGCGACCGCGCCGACACTCCAGCCGCCGGTGGCGTAGTGGGACGCCGCGAGCCGGCGACAAGCCCACACCGCTTCCGCCGGGGCCACCCAGTGCACCTCGGAGAACTGCTCGTAGGCGACGTTACGGGGATAGATGCTGGATCCGAGGCCGCGCATCAGCCGGGCCCGGGCCGGTTGGCCGAAGATGGTGGAGCCGACCGTGTCGACTCCGATCAGGGCGAGGTCGGGGTACCGCTGCCGCAGGACGCGTGAGATGCCGGCGGAGTGCCCGCCCGTGCCCACACTGCACACCAGGACGTCGATGTGGCCCATCGCGTCGGCGAGTTCGAGGGCCAGCGGGGTGTAGGCGGTGGCGTTGTCGGGGTTGTTGTACTGGTCCGGGCACCAGGAACCGGCGTACCGCGCCATCAGCTCGGTGACCCGGTCACGACGGGCCTGCTGCCAGCCGCCCGCCGGGTGCGGTTGGGTGACGACGTCGACCTGGGCTCCGTAGGCGGCGAGCAGCCGGGTCATGGATCTTTCCAGGCCGGGGTCGGTCACCAGGGTGACCGGATGCCCGTACACCATGCCGGCCAGTGCCAGCCCGAGACCGAGGGTGCCGCTCGTGGACTCGATGATTCGGCGTCCCGGCTTCAACTCGCCTCGTGCCCGGGCGCGTTCGACCATGTGAAGACCGGGGCGGTCCTTGATGCCGCCGGGATTGAAGCCTTCGAGCTTCGCCCAGAAGCCGCGTCCTGCGGGGGAGGGGTGCTCGGACACGCGCAGCAGGGGAGTGTTGCCGACCAGGCCGGACAGGGCGGTGCGGCGGTCGGGGGGCGTGACGTCGGTTGTCGGAGGATGCATGGATCCGCTCTCGTCGTTGATGCGTCATGGAATCGCTCATGCGCGCATGCCGTCCCGCCGGCGGGGCGGGCCCGCCGACGGACGGCATGGGTCAGCCGGAGGGAACGGCTGAAGGGGAGCGGTCTAGATGCGCCAACGGCACACGCTGGTCAGCGTGGAGCGGCCGGAGTGGGCTATCGGTTCTTCGCCCGCCCCTGGGGGTACGGCCGGACCCACCGACGTGCGGCTGCCTACGGGGGCCAGGGGGAGCGCGGCCCCGTCTCCCACGGTGGGGTGACGCTCACCCGGTGTCGGGGGAGGCAGCCCGGGGGAGGCGCAGGCGGAGCCGTGGTCCTGATCCGGATGGGGCGGCTCTGCCGGTTCTGCCGGTTGTGCCGAATCGGCCGACGCCGTGAGGGACGGGCCGGCCAGCCCGTGGGCGGGACCGTCGCCGAGGAGGAAGGACGAGCAGTGGACGGCCGCGAACAGCAGCGCGCTCAGCACACCCACGAGAAGGCCGGCCAACCAGGGGGAGCCCTGGTGAGCCGGTCGTCCCCGGGGGTTGCGTGGCACAGTTCCTCCGTGCGGCAAGCGACTCCTCGGCCCGAAGCGGGAGGAGCGGCAAGGGAAGGTCGCCGTCGTTCGGCACCGCAGTGCCCACGCTCTCGAACATAGCGCGCTTCCCGTGGGGCCATGGGGATTTCAGGACACGGTGGGGCGGCCCCCGCACGGCCCGACGGCGGCGAAGCGGGAGTACGGGCGGCGCCTCGACGGGCTCTTCACGGACGAGCCGGTCGCGTTCCGCTCACTCGTCGGCGGCGACTACGACCACGCCGTGCGGCTGCTGCCGGGCGCGGTCCCGCCGGAGGCGAGCGGGCCGGGCATCCACATCCGGGCCCGCGGCCGAACGGTGCCGCGGCGAGCGGCGGGCGGGTCCGGGGCGGTGTGGACCATCCGGCGGCAGCGGCCCGCCCCACGAGTGGCGGCGCTCGCGCTCGCCGGGGCGATCGCCGCGGCCGGTATGCGGCGCATCGCGAATGGTCCGGCGCCGGGCGCGGTGGGGGGCTTACGATCTCGACCGACGGTCTCCTCCGGGACCGCCGCCGCCCCGCACCCCCGTGGAGGTCAACCGTGTCCTGGACGGCCGAAGGACAGCGCAGGCACCGCAGCAGTCTCCGTATCCGCGCCGCGGCCGCCGCCGCGGCGGGCATCTTCCTCGCCGCGGGCTGCACCTCCGGCGGCGGGCCGGGGGAGGCGGCCGGAGGAGTGCCGGTCGTGGAGGCGGGCAAGCTGACCACCTGCACCCATCTGCCCTACCCGCCCTTCCAGTTCGAGCAGCAGGGCAAGATCGTCGGTTTCGACGTGGCCCTGATCGACCGGGTCGCCGCCGACCTCAAGGTCGAACAGAAGATCCTCGACACACCCTTCGAGAACTTCAAGACGGGTGCCTTCCTGAACTCCGGCGAGTGCGACCTCGCCGCGGCCGGCATGACGATCACCGACGAACGCAAGAAGAACGTCGATTTCAGCGTCCCCTACTTCGACGCGACTCAGGCACTGCTCGCGACCAAGAAGAGCGGGGTGACCTCGCTCGCCGACGTCAGGACGAAGAAGCTGGGCGCCCAGGCGGAGACCACCGGCGAGAGCTACGCCAAGTCCCAGGGCCTGGACCCGGTCGCCTTCGAAAGCTCGGACGCGGTGCTCAACGGTCTGCGCACGGGGCAGGTCGACGCCGTCATCATCGACTACCCGGTCGTCCAGGGCTGGCTCAAGGACCAGAAGAACGCCGCCGAGTTCGCCCTCGGCCAGAACATCGAGACCGGTGAGCAGTACGGCTTCTCGGTGAAGAAGGGCAACACCGCCCTCCTCGCCGCCATCAACAAGGCGATCACGACCGCCAAGGCCGACGGTACCTACAAGAAGCTGTACGAGCAGTGGATCGGGCCGATGCCCCAGGCCACGTCGTGACCTCCCGGCTGACCAGGCGCCAGCGCCGCCGGGTCTCGCAGGGCATCCAGTACGCGGTCTTCGCCGCCGCACTGGTCCTGCTCGGCCTCTTGGCCGACTGGGACCGGCTGCGGAACCAGTTCGCGCAGACGGACCTCGCCCTGCGGCTCTTCCCGGAGATCATCACCCTCGCCCTGCGCAACACGGTGGTGTACACGCTGTCGGGGTTCGTCTTCGGCCTGGTGCTCGGTCTGGTCATCGCGATGATGCGGTTGTCGTCGGTGGCCCCCTACCGGTGGCTCGCCGGCATCTACATCGAACTGTTCCGGGGCCTGCCCGCCCTGCTGATCTTCATCTTCGTGGGCGTGGCCGTCCCGCTGGCCTTCCCGGGGACCGCGATTCCCGGGGGCACCTACGGCAAGGTCGCGCTCGGCCTCGGCCTGGTCGCCGCCGCCTACATGGCGGAGACGATCCGGGCGGGCATCCAGGCCGTACCCAAGGGCCAGATGGAAGCCGCCCGCTCCCTCGGTTTCTCGCACGCCCGCGCCATGGTCTCGGTGGTCATCCCGCAGGCGTTCCGCATCGTCATCCCGCCGCTCACCAACGAACTGGTCCTGCTGTTCAAGGACTCCTCGCTGGTGCTGTTCCTGGGCGTGACGCTGGAGGAGCGGGAACTGACGAAATTCGGCAGGGACCTCGCGAGCCAGACCGCCAACTCCACCCCCATCCTGGTCGCGGGCCTGTGCTACCTCCTCGTGACCGTGCCGCTGAGCTTCGTGGTGCGCCGCCTGGAGGCGCGCGCCGACAAGGCCACGTGAGGACGAGATGCCACCCAAGGACGAGATGCCGGACAACACCGAGACGGTGGACACGATGGCCGCGGACCGCCCCGAGATCGAGATCCGGGGGCTGCACAAGTCCTTCGGTGACAACCACGTCCTGCGCGGCATCGACCTGGAGATCGCCCGCGGCGAGGTGGTGTGCGTCATCGGGCCGTCCGGCTCCGGCAAATCGACCCTGCTGCGCTGTGTGAACCTGCTGGAGGAGCCGAACGAGGGCCAGGTCTTCGTCGGCGGCACGGAGGTCACCGACCTGGACGTCGACATCGACGCGGTGCGCCGCCGTATCGGCATGGTCTTCCAGCAGTTCAATCTGTTTCCGCACGTCAGCGTCACCGGCAACCTCACGCTGCCGCAGCGGCGGGTCTTGGGCAGGGACAAGGCGCAGGCCGCCGCCGTGGCCCGGGAGAACCTCCGGCGCGTCGGCCTCGCGGACAAGGCGGACGCCTTTCCCGCGCAGCTGTCCGGCGGTCAGCAGCAGCGGGTGGCGATCGCCCGCGCCCTGGCGATGGGCCCCGAGGTGATGCTCTTCGACGAGCCGACCTCGGCGCTGGACCCCGAACTCGTCGGCGAGGTGCTGTCGGTGATGCGGGTGCTGGCGGACGAGGGCATGACGATGATGGTCGTCACCCACGAGATGAGCTTCGCCCGCGAGGTCGCCGACCGGGTCGTCTTCATGGACGGCGGAGTGATCGTCGAGCAAGGGCCGGCGGCCCGGGTGATCGGCCGTCCGGCGCACGAGCGGACCAGGAACTTCCTCAACCGCATCCTGGACCCCGCGGCGGTGGAGGCACCCGCCGGCGACGAGGGACCGGGGCGGGGACAAGCCCGTTGAACGAGCGGAGGCCCGAGCGGTGAGTCGTGGCGCCACGAGGGAACAAGCGGGGAGAGGCCGATGGTCGGCCAGGCAGGAGCCACAACGATGACAGAGGCATCCCGTCCCATCTCGGCGGCCGAAGCGGCCCGGGCAGCGCTGGAGGAGGTCACCGATCCCGGACAGCGGGCGATGACCTTGGCCCTGCTGGCCGTCGGCGATCAGCTGTGGGCGGCGGCCGAGAGCGTTCGGAGCATCGACGGGCGGCTGGAACAGGTGAACGCGTACCTCGGGGCGCTGGCCAACAAGCCCTGATCGCCCGGGCACCGCGCCGTACCGGCGACGCAGCCCTCCGCACCTCGCCCCATGGGGGTGATCCGCCGCCGCTGACGGGTCGTGCCCTCGGAGAACCACCGGCAAGGGGCCGGAATCGGCCCCTCCGTGGGACGGGGTGCGGAAAGGGTTTTCATCGTCCTGACCGTGCGGAGGAGGCGGCTGCGACGGGTGCCGGGGCGTGCGGGTCGCATGACGGGGGCACGGCCTTCGGCCATGCGCCCCCGCACGCCCCCGGCAGTAACGTTCCGCCAGGGTGATCGTGGGCAACTGCTTGGTGCTGATCGATCACACCTGAGGAGAGCCCCGATGACCAAGGTCCTCGTCCTGCACAGCGTCAGTCTCGTGAGGTCGGCTCTCGCCGCCCTCCTCAGATCCGAAGGCGGGTTCGACGTCACCACCGCGGGCTGGCGGACCGCCGACCGCCAGGCGGAGCGCTTAAGGCCGGACGTGGCGGTCGTGGACCTCGACTGCCCGGGCGCCTCGGCCGCCCTCGGGGGAGACGGCACCGCGGCTCGTACGGTGCGCACCTGGCCCACTCCGCTGCTGGTGCTCGCCACGCCGGTCGCACCGGGCTCACTGCGGCGGGCCTTCCAGGCCGATGCCCTCGGCTACATGGACAAGGACGGATCGCCGAGCCGGCTCATCCGGGCGATACGCCAGGTCGCGGCGGGGGAGCGCTTCGTCGACGCATCTCTCGCCTCGGCCCTCATGGCGGCCGGCCCCGTACCCCTCAGCCCGCGCGAGCTGAGCGTGCTGGCCCGGGCTGCCGAGGGCGACTCGGTCGCGGAGATCGCACGCGCCCTGCACCTCGCCAGCGGAACCGTACGCAACTACATGGCGGCGGTCACCCGCAAGACCGGCGCCCGCAACCGCATAGACGCGATCCGGATATCCCGGCGGGCCGGCTGGGTGTGAGCCGCTGAAGGCCGCCCCTCAGCATCGCGCGTCCCACATCCCCACGAGCTCCCGGTAGAGGGGTGATCTGGCCGGGAGTTCCTCGTGCGTACCGCAGACCGCGCGGGTGCCGTCCAGGACGAGGACCCGGTCCGCCCGGGCCGCGGAGGAGATGCGGTGGGCCACCACGACGAGGGTGCCGGGGCGGGCGGCGAGGGCCCGCTCGGCTTGCTCCTCGGTACGGGGGTCCACATGGCACGTGGCCTCGTCGAGCAGGAGCAGCGGGGCCGGGGAGAGGTAGGCGGCGGTGAGGGCGAGCTGCTGCCGCTCGCCCTGGGAGAGCCGTCCCGGATCGAGCGCCGCGTCCAGCCCGCCCAGCCGGTGGACGAGGCCGGCGACACCGAGGGCGGCCAGCGCCTGCGCCACCTGTGCCCCGGGGACCGGCCCGGGGCACAGGTGGGTCAGGTTTTCCCGGACCGTGCCGGTGAAGACGTAGGCCTGCTGCGGCAGCAGCGTCCGGCGGAGGTCGGGCCCGCCCCCCACAGCGGGCCGGGCCGGTGCACCGGCCAGCAGGACGGTGCCCCGGCCCGGAGCCAGCAGCCCGGCGAGCAGGGCGGTGAGCGTGGACTTGCCGATTCCGCTGGGCCCCACCACGGCGAGGTGTTCCCCGGGTCGCACGATCAGGTCGAGACCGTCGATCACGGGATGCGCGCCGGGCCCGTAGGCGAAGCGGACCCCCCGCAGCTCGACGGCGGCCGGGCTCCGGCCCGCGTCCGACGGATCGGCCGGCCCCGCCGGGCTCCGGCCCGCGTCCGACGGATCGGCCGGCCCCGCCGGGCTCCGGCCCGCGTCCGACGGATCGGCCGGCCCCGCCGGGATCGGGGGACCCGCCGGCCCCGCCGGGCCCATCGGCCCCGCCGGGCCCATCGGCCCCGCCGGACCGTGGCGAAGCGGATCCGGCTTCGGGGGCGCGAGAGCCGGCCGCGGCCGGGCCGTTGCCCCTTCCGGTGCGCAGAACCGGTCCAGCACCACCAGCAGCCTGGTGCCCGCCGAACCGAGGGCCGCCATCAGCGCGTTGAGGGACGGCAGCAGCGACTGCACCAGATAGGTCAGGGCGCCGGCCAGGGTGCCCGCCGTGACCCCCCGCCCGAGCAGCCAGGGCGTCCCGGCCAGCAGAGCGACCACCGGCAGGCGCCCCGCCACCCCCAGCGCCACCGTACGCACCGCCGCCCACCGCGCGAGCCGCCCGGCGAGGCGCTCCTGCGCGGCGATCAGCCGTACCACCGGAGCACCCGCCGACTCGCCCCCGCCGCAGGCCACGACGTCGCGCAGACCTTCCGCCAGCTCCCCGACCCGCCAGGACAGCGCCTCGTCGGTGTCGAGTGACGCGCGCTGCACGGCGGCCATCGGGGCCAAGGTGGCCAGGAAGCCGGCCGTCCCCACCAGCAGCGGGGGCAGCACGAACCACAGCAGTACGGGCGCCAGCGCGGCCATTCCCGCCAGCGCTCCGACGGTGGTGAAGACGAACGACCGCGCGGTCAGCACCAGTCCGGCGAAGGAGTCCCGGGCCATCTCCGTCTGCTGTGTGAGCCGGGAGACCGCAGCTGATCCGGTGCCCCGCGGCCGACCCGCGACGGCCTGCTCCACCGCCTGGCGGACGGCCCGCCGGACCAGGCCGTCGCGCAACGGCTCGACCAGGTCCGCGAGAGCGCCGAACACCCCGCGCAGGGCGGCCGCGCCGAGCAGGGCGCCCACCGCGGCCACGCACAGCCAGCCGATCCCCGTGCCGGTACGGCCGGCGAGGAAGCCGTCGTCGAGGGCGCGGGCCACCCCGTAGCCGCCGGCGAACGTGTGCGCGGATTCCAGCAGCGACCAGAGCGCGAGCCGGACCAGGGCGGGCAGCCGGCCGCGCAGGAACCGCCGGCCCTCGGGGGCCACCCGCCGCCAGGTGCCGTACTCGCTCACCGCGCCGGCTCCCGGCCGGCCGACGTCTCCTCGGCGGCGAACACAGCCCGGTATTCCGGGTCCCGCCACAGCTCGGCGTGGGTTCCCGTCGCCCGCACCCGTCCCGCTTCCAGCCATACGACCCGGTCCGCCGCGGCGGCCGAGGAGACGCGGTGCGCCACGACGAGGCGGGTGCCGGCCCGCACCTCGTGCGCCAGGGCCCGCTCGACCTGGCGCGCCGTGACGGTGTCCAGGCTGGAGGTGGCGTCATCGAGCACCAGCAGCCGCTCCGCATGGCAGAACGCCCTGGCCAGGCCCAGGCGTTGCAGCTCGCCGCCGGACAGGGGCGCGTCGGCGACCGGGGTGTCGTAGCCCTCCGGCAGGCGCCGTACGAAGGCGTCCGCCCCGGCTGCCCGGGCTGCCGCGCGCACGGCCTCCGGGCCGGGCGCGGGCGCCGTTCCGAAGGCGATCGCCGCCCCGACGCTCGCCCCGAAGAGCGCGGGGCGGTCGAAGGCGTGCCCGACCCCCCGGCGCAGCGCCTCGGCCGACAGTTCGTCCAACGGCACCCCGTCGAGCAGGACCCGGCCCGCGTCGGGATCGGTGAGCCGTCCGGCGACGGCGGCGAGCACGGTCTTGCCGGAGCCCGAGTGGCCGACGACGGCGGTGGTCGTGCCGCCGGGAACCCGCAGGCTGACATCGCGCAGTACGGCTGTCCCCCCGCGTTCCACCCGTACCTCTCGCAACTCCAGTGTGCCCGGGCCGCCGTGGGGCAGGGCCCGTCGGCCGTACGTCAGTTCCGGCAGGCCGAAGAGCGCCGCCGTACGCCGGGCGGCGGTCCGCCCGCGCACCACCGCGGCCAGGGTGCCGGTCACCGCCCCCACCCCGGCCGCCAGGCCCGCGTAGCGGACGGCGGCGAGCAGTTCACCCACACCGAGAGCGCCGGCGGACAGCCGGACGCCGCCCACCGCGAGCACCGCGTACAGCAGGAGGGGCATCAGAGCGCTGGTGCGGGCCATCGTCGTGCCGTAGACCCGCCACATCTGCCTTCCCTCGCCGTCCAGTTCGGGCAACCGTGCGAGGATCCGTGCCTGTTCGCGCTCGGCGGTGCCGGCGGCGGCGATGGTCCGGGCCCCGGCCAGGGTCTCCACGAGCCGGCCGGCCATGGCCAGCTGCACCTGCTGGTAGCGGGTGACGCTCGCCGTGGAATCACGGGCGAAGGCGCGCAGCATCACCACCAGCAGCGGCAGTCCGGCGAGGAAGGCCAGGGCGGTCCACACATCGATGAGGAAGAGGGCGACCAGCCCGCCGACCGGAAGAAGCAGGGCGGCGCTACCGGTCGCGGCGGCCACCGGTACGGTCCCCGCCTCGGTGGCGTGCGCGGTCAGCCGCGCGGAGACGTCTCCGGGGGAGTGCCGGGCCGCGTGGTGCGGTGCGGTGCGCAGCAGCCGGGCGATCCCGAGCCGCCGCAGCCAGGCGGTGGAGCGGGCGCCGACGCTGCCCGAGATCCGGGCGGTGGCGGCGTCGAGCAGGACCTCGGCCCCGATCACCACGGCGCACCACACGGTCCACAGGGCGCTCGCAGGGTCGCGGCGGAGCAGCAGATCGAGGGTGTGGCCCAAAACGGCGGGCTCGGCGAGGGCCGCGCCGGCGGCGGCGACCGAGCACCCCCACACGGCGGCGGTGCGGCCGGCGCTGTGCCGGGCGGCCGCCCGCAGCGCCCGGTCGGCGTCGTGTGCGGCCGCCGCCTCCCCGGCGTGATCGGGCGGGATCATCGGCGATGGCTCCAGGGGTGTGGTGCGGGCCCGGGCGGCGAACCGCCCGGGCCCGGGAAGGACCTGATCAGTTACAGGTCGTGACGCTCAGGCTGCTGTCGCCGCAGAGAAGCAGGCTGGCGCGGCTGCCGCCGCCGGTGAGATGGGCGGCCTCGCTGGTCTCTTCCTTGGGGATTTCCATCGACTGCAGGTCGAGAAGCGTCATGGCTGATTCCTCTTCTTCACTGTTGTGTTCCGATGGGACACGGCCCCCCGGTGGGGGACCGGCTCTGGGGCCGCCGCGGTGGGCCGCAGCGGCGGAAGGAACGGCAGGTGTGCGCGCCCGCCGGGCGCGGCGCTGCCGAGGGCGAGGAGGGCGCCGGCCGTGCCCGTGGACAAGTCCATGGACAGGCGCATCAACTGCTCGCCGGGAAAGGCCAGTCGGCCTCGGTACGGGACCGCGTGGCGGGCCAGGGCATCGATCTGCCGCGCGATGTCCTCGTCCCGCGTGCCCGGGCCGGGGGTCGTGGTCCGGGCCAGGTGGAGGATCATCCCCGCGGCGCCGCGGAACAGACCGGGCTGTGCGTAGAACGTCGCCTGCGCCGCCCGGATGACCGCTGTGCGGGCCCGTTCGAAACGGTCCTCGGCGGCGTGCTCCAGCCAGTCGTCCAGCACCATGCCGATGCCGACGCTCCCCGCGCCGAGGTAGGGCATCGTGCGCCACCCCTCGTCCACCTGGAGGGTGCCGTGGGCAGTGGTCACGCAGCGGTCCAGATCACGGTGCAGGGACCGTCCGGCGGCGCGCAGCAGCTCCCGCTCCCCGGTGCGCTCGTACAACCGCAGCTGGAGCAGCGCCAGTCCGCTGTGGCCGTGGAGCAGGCCCGCCCGCTTCAGGCCGGGGGCGGCGCGGTCCGCCAGCTCGGCGCAGCGCAGGGCGGCGGTGTGCAGTTCGCGCTCACCGGTGGCCTCGCCCAGGGAGTCCAGGGCCAGCCCGATGCCCGCGAGCCCGCTGTGCAGGTCGGGCCCGACGCTCTGCCACGGTTGCGCCAGCAGTTGTTCGGCGAGGGCGAGCGCGCGGTCGCGGTGGCCGAGCCGCTCCAGGGTCCAAGCGGTGCCGGCGAGGCCGTCGTAGAAACCGAGCGGGGTGCCGGAGGCCGGCTGCTTGGTGCGGGCCAGCAGCCATTCCTCGGCCTCCGGCCACGGTTCGGCGCCGGTCTCGGCGAGCGCGTAGAGGACACCCGCGGCTCCGTACCCGAAGCCGACGCCCCCGCCCTCGCCGCTGAACTGGGCGATGTCCCCGGGGAAGAGCCGGTCCTCGCGGTCCGGGGTGGCACTGACCCGCAGCGCCGCCGTCATCGAGGCGCGGGCCTCCTCCCAGTCGCCCGGCTCGACGGGCAGGTACGCCCCGGCGGGCGCCGGTATCCGCCCGTCGCAAACGCCGGGCGAGGGCCCGGAGAGAATCTCCTCCACCGCTTCGTCCAGGAACCGCGGGGGCAAGGGGAACTGCTCGGCGGCGATGGCCGCCAGATGCGCCGCCTTGGCCCGGTCCAGTACGAGCAGGCTGGTCAGCGGCAGGAACAGGGCGAGCCGGAGGCAGGCCAGCGCGTACCGGTCCACCGAGAAGCCCCGCCGGTCGCCGGGCGCGACGAAGGCCGGGTTGGCGACGGTCTGCCGCAGCCCCTCGTCCACGTGTGCCGCGGCCTCGAAGTCGAGCAGCGCGACGGAGGGCTCGCCGGTGGTCTCGTCCTCGCTGACCATGATGTTGAAGAGGTGCAGGTCGTTGAAGACGATCCCCCGCGCGTGCACCGCGTCGACGGCCGCCGTCACCTTCTCGTGGACGGTCAGGGCCCACCGGGTGTAGGCGGCCAGCTCCGCGGGGTCCGGGTCGGCCTCGATCAACGGATGCCGGCGGGCGAAGTAGGTGTTGAGGGGCTTGCCGTCCAGGTACTGCAGGACCAGGAAGTGGTGGTCTCCCACGGTGAAGGTGCCGTGCACCGCCGGGACGCAGTCCAGCCCCGCCAGCCGCTCCAGCGCCGCCCGCTCGCGGTGCAGCCGCGTCACCGCGTCCGCCCCGTCGGCGGCGAGCCCGGCGAAGGGGCGCGCCTCCTTGAGGATCACCGGCTCGCCGGTACGGGTGTCGCGTCCGGCGTAGACGCCGCCGCCGTTGGAGAAGTGCAGGGCGCGCTCGACGGTGTAAGGGCTGCCCGCGAAGGTGACGGCCGAACGCCGGTCGAGGTGTGGCCGCAGGAACGCGGGCAGCTCGACCCACTCCGGCGGCTGGAACACCGGACCGCGCGGGTCCGGTACGAGCCGGCCGTCCGGTGCCTCGACGGCCGGCACCAGCTCGCCGTGCTCGTCGTAGCAGTGCCGCAGGGTGAAACTGCCGTAGCGCAGGTGGACCGGGCCGTCACCCCAGCGCAGGTCGCTGAGGATGTACGGGCCGCGTTCACCGGCCAGCAGGGCGTTGAGCTCCTCGGCGATCCGCCGGCACTGCTCCTCGTCGGCCGGGTAGACCGTCAGGAACTTGCCGCTCGCCGCGCGGTCCGCGTACTTGGCGTTGCGGTTGTGCAGCAGGTACCGGCTGGGGACGAACTTGAAGGCGATCCGCCGGTTCACGCAGTAGGTGCGGACCCGGTCCAGGACGGCTTCGGCGTTGTCCAGGCAGGCGGAGACGTGGATCTTCCAGCCCTGAGCGGGCAGCTCGGCGTCCAGGGGACGCAGCGCGAACCAGTCCCCGCTGCGGTGCGACTGCCATCCCGCCGGTACGGGGGCGAGCGCGGCCGGATAGCTCTCCTCGGCCCGCCGGTACGGCGCGTCGTAGAACCAGCGGTCGGCGTCGCAGAAGGCGGCGTACCCCTTGTTCACACCTGCTCCCTCGGTCGGTGGCGTGATCGACGGTGTCACGCCGGCCGGGGTCCGCGACAGTCACGGCTGTCACCGACGGGGTGTGCAGTACGCACGAGTCACTTCAGCGAGTCCTGTCGTCAAAGTCCCTCCCGGCCCGGGGCGCCTGGCACCGCACCTCCCTGCGTTGTCGGGGCGCCCGAGTACGTCCAGTACACGGGCGCCCCTCCGCCTTGCGATGCACGACACCAGACGCCTTGGGGCCTTACCGGAGCTACTTTGACGACAGGGCCGGGCGTGCACCGGCTCCCGGTCACGGGCGGTCCTGCGCTCCTGTGGCGACGGGCGTCTCCCACGGCGGAGCCGCCCTCAGGTCGGTCCACGCGGCCAGCCCCTCGCCGTCGACCAGGACGATGCCGCAGGTGGCGGCGTACTCGGTGGCCGGGGCGGTGAAGGAACTGGTGGTGACGAGCACGGCCACATCCGCCTCGTGGACGGCGAAACAGGTGCCGCCGAAGCGCTGGAGGTCCTGCGAACCAACCCGGTGGCCCTCCCCGTAGTGCTTGCACTGGAGGACGACGCGCAGGCCGTCCGCCGTCGTGGCGACCACGTCGGCGCCCAGGTCGCCGGCCCCGCCGACCACCTCCACCTGCGGGCAGCCGTCCCGTACGCACAGCGCGGCGACCGTGTGCTCGAAGCCGTCGGCGTCGACGCCCGCGTGGTCCAGGACCTCCGCCCCGAGATCCGGAACCTCCGCCACCTGCTGCCCGGGGACGGGGACCGCGGCCGGAGCACCGCCCGCGCCCGCCCGGGAAGGGCGGCGGCCCGGCGCCACGCCGCACCGGGCCAGCGCCAGCCCTCCCGCCAGCAGCACCACCGCGGCGACCGGCACCATCCCGGCACCGCCCCCCGGCGCCCCGAGCGTCCTGACGAACGCCGCCACGCCGACCAGGCAGATCCCCGCGAGCCCCAGCGCGAGCACCACGTCACGTGCGAAAGAGGCCGGCCCCCTGTCCGCCGTCCTCCTGCGTCCTCCCCCGCGTCCTCCCGACGCCGACATCGGGTCCCCTCCCTCACTCGTAAGACGGCCGCGGTCCCGGACCCAGGCGGAGCTGCTGGGAGACGACGGCTCCCGGGTGTCGGTGATCGCGCCCTGG
>NZ_JBSFTS010000036.1:0-49446 GCF_053591375.1 Streptomyces sp. NPDC003034 | reverse complement strand
GGTGCGGTGCCGGCGCACTGACACACCAGTCCTTCATCCTCTACTACCGCGGCGCGCAGCACGGTCGGGGCCCGGCGGCGTGACGTCCGCCACGACTGCCGCTCGTCTCTACCGCGAAGGCCGCGAACGCTGGCACATTGGACATCATGACTGCCGCCGCCGCCACCGATGCCACCCTGACCGCCCGCGCCCGTGACCTCGTCCGCACGGGTGGCCCGGACGAGGACTCCTCCTGGCTGGAGCACGTGCTCGGCTGGACGCTCGTGGTGGTCGTCGCCATGTTCGTCACCCAGGTCGGCTGGCTCTAGGTCCTGTCGTCCCACCCGGACCGGCCCTCCGTCGGCCGAGGTCCGGAAGATCTCCGTCGATCGCCCGGCGCCGCTGCCAGCACGGCGCACTGGTCTGCCATACTGCGGAAAATCTTCGTGGCAGTGCGAGGCTAGGGCTGGTTTTGAATCATAGCCAACCGCGTGGAGCGACCGGGCGTTCACAGGTCCGTCGAGCCGAACTCATAGCCATCGGCCGCAAGTTGTTCGCCGATACCTCGTACGACGCCCTCTCCGTGGATGACATCGCCAAGCACGCCGGCGTCGCCAAAGGGCTGATCTACTACTACTTCCAGAGCAAGCGCGGTTACTACCTCGCCATCGTCGAGAACTCCGTGGCCGAACTGGTCGCGCGCGCCGGCGGGGAGACCGACCTCCCGGCGGCCGAGCGCGTCCGGCGCACCGTCGACGGCTACCTCCACTACGCCGAGCACCACCACGCCGCCTACCGGACCATCGTCACCGGTGGCGTCGGCTTCGACGCGGAGGTGCTGGCCATCCGCGACGCCGTGCGCGAGGAACTGGTCGCGACGATCGCCGAGGGCGCGTACGGGCGCCGCGCCGTCCCGGCGATCGCCCGCCTCGCTCTCGTGGGCTGGCTCTCTGCGGTCGAGGGCATCACCCTGGAGTGGATCGGCGGCCTCGCCGGCGCGGACAGGGCCGGAAGCGGAAGTGGAAGCGGAACCGGAAGCGCGGCCGGGGGCGGGAAAGCGGATGCCGCCCCGGACGCAGTCCCGGATGCGGCCACGGACCCGGCGGCGGTGGCGGCCACGGACCCGGTGGCGGGCGCGGGCGCGCGGCTCGACCGGGCCGAAATCGGCGCCCTCCTGGTGCGCCAGCTGCGCGCGACCCTCACGGTCATCGAGGAGTTCGCCCCGGAGTGTCCCGCTCCGCCCGCTGCCGATGAAGCCCCCCTCAAGCGGAACGATCTTGCACCGGTGACGGGACGCGCCTGATCGGGCATACTCAACCCGCCGCAGCCGCTGAACAGCCCCTTCCGTGATCCGGGAGGGGCAGCATCGGCTGTAAGAGCACCGAGACCCGGCGGCGCGCCCCACACCTCGCGCGTCGCCGCCGTGCCCGACGAGGGAGGAGAGCGCCGCCATGAACGACCGCGCCCCGCAGCCGGTGGACCGTCAGCTGCCCACCGAGGAGTCCCGGGACCTCCTCGCACTCGTACGAGAGATCGCCCAGCGGGAGATCCGCCCCCGGGCCGCCGAGGAGGAGGACTCCGGGCGCTTCCCGCGCGAGGTCTTCACCCTTCTTTCGGAGGCCGGCCTGCTCGGCCTCCCCTACGACGGCGATTTCGGCGGCGGCGAGCAGCCGTACGAGGTCTACCTCCAGGTCCTGGAGGAGCTGGCCGCGGCCCGCCTGACCGTCGGGCTCGGCGTCAGCGTGCACTCCCTGTCCTGCCACGGCCTCGCCGGGTACGGCACCAAGGAGCAGCAGAGCGCCCACCTGCCCGCGATGCTCGGCGGCGGCCTCCTCGGCGCCTACTGCCTCTCCGAGCCGGCCTCCGGGTCCGACGCCGCCTCCCTGACCACCAAGGCGGTGCGCGACGGCGACGACTGGATCATCACCGGCACCAAGGCCTGGATCACCCACGGCGGCGTCGCCGACTTCTACACCGTCCTGGCGCGCACCGGCGGCGAGGGAGCCAAGGGCATCACGGCCTTCCTGGTCCCCGGGGACGCGCCCGGCCTGACGGCGGCCGCGCCCGAGAAGAAAATGGGCATGAAGGGCTCGCCCACCGCCCAGCTGCACTTCGACGGCGTACGGGTGCCCGACGAGCGGCGCATCGGCCAGGAAGGCCAGGGCTTCACCATCGCCCTGGCCGCGCTGGACGCCGGCCGCCTGGGCATCGCCGCCTGCGCCATCGGCGTCGCCCAGGCGGCGCTGGACGAGGCACTGGCGTACGCACTGGACCGCAAGCAGTTCGGGCACCCGATCGCGGACTTCCAGGGGCTGCGCTTCATGCTGGCCGACATGGCCACCAAGATCGAGGCAGGTCGGGCGCTGTACCTGGCGGCGGCGCGGCTGCGGGACGCCGGCAAGCCCTTCTCCCGGCAGGCGGCGATGGCCAAGCTGTTCTGCACGGACGCGGCGATGGCCGTCACCACGGACGCGGTCCAGGTCCTCGGCGGCTACGGCTACACCGCGGACTTCCCGGTCGAGCGGCTGATGCGCGAGGCGAAGGTCCTCCAGATCGTGGAGGGCACGAACCAGATCCAGCGCATGGTGATCGCCCGCCACCTCGCGGGGCCCGAAAGCCGCTAGGCCCTGTCCCGGCGATCTCCGCGGGCCCGCGCTGCCTGGCACGGCGCCTCCCTGCGTTGTCGGAGCGCGCGAGTACGGCCGAGTACGAGCTGCGCCCCTCCGCCTTGCGATGCACCGCACCAGACGACGCGGGCCTGATCCACGAAGACCGCCAGGACAGGACCGAGGTGTACTGACCCGCAGGGTTGGTGACGCGGCCGGGGCGCGTGTCCGCACCGCGGCTCCGGCACCGGAGGACCTGCCCCGGGGCGTCCGGTGTGCGGGGTCGCAGGGCTGGGCGTCCCGTCTCGTACCCGGCGCGGCTTCCGTCCGGGGGCGGGGCGGGGCGGCTCGCGCTCTGGGTCAGTTCCCGAAGAGCGGACCGTTCGGCCAGATCGGGGACGAGCTGATCCGGGACCACTCCGGGTCCCGCCGGCCCGGCAGGGTGCGTTCTTCCTCGGTCCAGCGGGCGATCAGTGCGCTGTAGATCGGGGGGTCGGGGTGGCGGTGCTGAAGGGGCTGTCCAGGGGACTGCCGGAGGGGCTGCTGAACCGATTCTTCGTAACCGGCCGGCGTCGGCCGCCGCCGACGGCCCGTCGTCGGCGTGGAAGTCTCAACCGTGGTCATGCAGGGGCAACGCGGCACGCGAGCCCCGGGTAACCGCCTCCCCGTCCCGGCTATCCGTTCGACGCCTCCCCGGGGGGGCGGGGGTGGGGGCTCGGGCGAAATCGGTTGGTGGCGAGCGGGGTCGCTGCCCTTCGTGCACTCACTTTCCCCGTGCGCCCGGCGATCTCGCACACAACCGCCTGACCTGCTGATGACCGGTTCGGTCCGCTGCCGGACCCGATGCGGCCTGTCGCCGACCCACCCGCGCGGGACAGGATTGCGGACATGAACCGAGCACTGATCGTCATTGATGTCCAGGAGTCCTTCCGCGCCCGTCCCCTGTGGGAGACCACCTCCGACCTGAAGATCGCCGACCAGGTGAACCGCCTGGTCCGGCTCTCCCGCGAGGCGGGGGACCTGGTGGTGTGGGTACTGCACTCCGAGCCCGGCACCGGTGACGTCTTCGACCCGGCCCTCGGCCATGTCCGGCTGATGGAGGAGCTGGAGCGAGCGGATGGGGAGCCGCTGATCCACAAGACCTCGCACAACGCCTTCACCACCACCAACCTGCACCAACTCCTCACCGCGCGCGGTATCCGCGAGCTCACCGTCTGCGGCATCCGCACCGAGCAGTGCGTGGAGACGACCACCCGCGTCGCCAGCGACCTCGGCTACCCGGTCACCCTCGTCATCGACGCGACCGCGACCAATCCCATCCCCCACCGCGACGCTCCCGCCGACCAGAGCGTCGCCGATCTACTGGCCGACCCCCGTACGCTGCCTGCCGAAGAGGTCATCAGGCGCACCGAGTACGCCCTCGCCGGACGCTTCGCCACCATCGCGACGATCGACCAGCTGGAGGCCGCGGCCGGACTTCGTGCATGATGACCGAATCGTGAGCCACATCGTCTTCTTCCTGGTGCCCGGAGTCCATTTGCTGGACGTGGCCGGCCCCGCGCAGGTCTTCTCCACGGCCGCCGACTTCGGGCACCCGTACACGCTCGACTACATCGCCGAGCAGCCGCAGGTCTCCACCGCCCAGGGGCTGCCGCTGGTGGCCGGGCTCGACTGGCCCCAGCTCGGGCCGGAGGATCTGATCGTCGTGCCCGGCTGGCGGACGGGCACCGTGGAGGGAGGCCCCGCCATCGGCACCGCCTCCCTCCAGGTCCTCCGGGACCACCACGCCGGGGGCGGGACGGTGGCCAGTGTCTGCGCCGGAGCCGAGGCGCTCGGCCGGGCCGGCCTGCTCGACGGCCGCCACTGCACCACCCACCACGCCGCGCAGGAAGAGCTGGCCCTGCGCCACCCCAGGGCGGTGGTCGTTCGCGACGTCCTGTTCACCGCGGATGACCGGGTGATCACCTCCGCCGGTATCGCCAGCGGGATCGACCTGGCCCTGCACCTGGTCGCAACCCGGCACGGCCCGGCCGTCGCCGCCCAAGTGGCCCGGGAGATGGTCGTCTACGCCCGCCGCAACGGCCATGAACCGCAGTCCAGCGCGATGCTCCGGCACCGGTCCCACCTCGACGACACCGTGCACCGCGCCCAGGACCTCATCGACGCCCGCTTCGACCAGCCACTTCCCCTGCCCACCCTGGCGGCGGCCGTCGGCGTGAGCGAACGGACCCTCACCCGCCTCTTCAGCCGAGCCACCGGGCTGACCCCACTGCGCTACCAGCAGACCCTCCGCCTCGAACGCGCCCAGCACTTCATCAGCCACGGCGCGACGATCGACGCCGCCGCCCGCTCCGTCGGTTTCGAGGACCCGCGCATGCTGCGCCGCCTCCGCGCCCGGACGGCCGACTGCGTGAGGTAACCGAGCGTCCCGGGTCTGGTCGGCCACACGGTATCTGACGTACCGTCAACTACCTGAGCCGCCCGCCCGCCCCGGAGGTCCGCCATGCCCGCCGACCGGCCCGTCGCCCTCGACGAATACCCGATCCATCAGGCACCGTTGTCGATGAAGCACGTCGTCAGCGGCGACCGCAACGCCTACGACCGCTGCATCTTCCACGTCTTCGACCACGCCGGCCGGGCCCTCCTCGTCCTCGGCCTCGGCGTCTATCCCAATGCCGGGGTCATCGACGCCTACGCCACCCTCCGCATCGGCGACGAGCTGCTCGCGGTCCGGGCCTCCGACGCCCTCACCGACGACCGCATGGACCTCTCCGTGGGACCTCTTCGGCTCACCGTCGACGTTCCGCTGAAGCGGATGACCCTGCGCTGCGCCGCCGACCCGGCGGACCCGCGGGGGCTCTCGTACGAGATCACCTGGACCGCCGCCTTTCCCGCCCTCTGGGAGCCCCACCACGTCCAGCGGCGCGGCGACCGCCTGATGCTGGAAGGCCGCCGCTTCGTCCAGGCGGGCCAGGTCACCGGCGTCATCCGGGCCAGGGGCGAGGAGTTCGCCCTCGCGCCGGGGGAGTGGACCGGTACGCGCGACCGCAGCTGGGGGGTGCGGCCGATCCCCGGCGAGGACGGCGGGCGGGCCGGCGAGGAGCACCGCCCCGAGGGCTTTCACTGGCTCTGGATCCCCGTCCGCTTCGAGGACCGGTTCGTCATGGTCATCGCCCAGGAGGACGCCGACGGCCACCGCACCCTCAGCGAAGCCGTGCAGGTCTTCGCCGAGGACAGCGGCCGCCACGACGTGCAACTCGGCTGGCCGCACACCGAGATCCACTACCGCCCCGGCAGCCGCCACCCGGAGAGCGCCGTCGTCCACCTCACCGACCCGGCCCGCAAGCCCCTCGGCATGGGCGTGGAGATCCTGGCCTCCTCCTCGCTCGCCGTCGGAGCCGGGTACCCGCCCGCGGCCGACTGGCAGCACGGCACCTGGCAGGGCCGTGGCTGGACCGACCGCCGCGTCTACGACCTCTCCGACCCCGCCGCCCACCCGGCGGCCGCCGTCGGGGTCACCGATCACTCCGCCCGCTTCACCCTCGACGGGCAGGTCGGCCACGGCATCTTCGAACACGGCAGCTTCGGCCGCCACGACCCGAGCGGCTTCGCCGACTACTCCTCCGTGGCCCAGTAGGGACCGTCGCCCAGTAGGAACCGGTCCCCGTAGAGACAGCCAGAGAAGGGGCTCAGCCATGGCAGCCGCTCCACGTCCCCGCACCTCCACCCGCGAGCCCGAGGAGCTCGGCCGGCGCCTCGCCGCCTGGCTCGACGCACGGCTCCCCGGCGCGCGGGTCACCGGCGTCCGCGTCCCCGGATCGAACGGGATGTCCAGCGAGACCCTGCTCTTCGACATCGAGCACCCCGAGACCCCGCTGCGCTCCTGCGCGTTGCGCCTCGCCGCCGACCCGGAGGCCTACACCGTCTTTCCGGCGTACGACATGCCGCGCCAGCACCGTGTGATGAGCCTGGTCGCCGAGCACACCGACCTGCCCGTCCCGCGCGTGCTGTGGCTGGAGGAGGACCCGGCCCCGCTCGGAGCGCCGTTCTTCGTGATGGCCCGCGCCGAGGGGCGGGTTCCGCCCGATGTCATGCCCTACACCTACGAGGGCAACTGGCTGCACGCCGCGACCGACGCCGAGCGCGCGGCGCTCCAGGAGCAGACCATCGCGCTCCTCGCGCGCCTGCACGACCAGTTCCCCGCCCAGGAAGCCGAGTTCCTCCTGCCCGAAGGCGAGGGCAGCCCGCTGCGCCGCCATGTGGAAGGCCAACGCGCCTACTATGAATGGGTGGTGGCCGGGCTCGCTCCGTCACCGCTCATCGAGGACGCCTTCGCCCGGCTGGAGGAGCTGTGGCCCGCCGAGGAGGGCGAGGCGGTCCTCAACTGGGGCGACGCCCGCATCGGCAATGTGATCTACGACGGCTTCACCCCGGCGGCCGTCCTGGACTGGGAGATGGCCGCGTACGCCCCGCGCGAGGTCGACCTCGGCTGGACCGTCTACCTCCACCGCTTCTTCCAGGACCTCACCGTCGGCTTCGGCCAGCCCGGCCTGCCGGACTTCCTGCGCCGCGAGGACCTGGAGCGCCGGTACGCCGAACTCACCGGGCACACCCCGCCGGACATGGAGTTCCACACCCTCTACGCCGCCCTTCGGCACGGGATCGTGATGCTGCGCATCGCCTACCGGCAGGCGTACTTCGGAGAGGTCGAGATCCCGGCCGATCCGGACCGGCTGATCCTGCACCACGCGGCTCTGGCGGCCATGATGCGGGGCACGTACTGGTAGACCCGTACGGCGAGGGCGTCAGGCGGCCTGCGCGTGCTGGCGCATCTGCGGCAGGGCCGGGCTCACCACGCGGACGGGACGCGAGCCCGGACCGCCGACGTGCGAGAAGGGCTGCGTCCGCCAGTCCAGGCCCTGGGGCAGGGTCAGGTGGACGACGGGCTCCAGCTCCCGGCTCCCCGCCGGCTCGATGACACCGGCGCTGGGCAGCGCGTCGGCGGCGGGCCGGCCGGTGCCCGCGCACACCGTCAGCCCGAAGGGGTTCCACGGGGTCAGGCAGAGCGCGTGCTGCGGCAGGTACTCCTCACCGGCGACCAGGGCGATCGCCTGCCCGCAGTCGGGGCAGATCCCGTGGTGGATCTCGAAACCCTCGGCGTCCTCGGGGTAATCGAGGTATTCGCCGTCCTCGGAATCGAGTGGTTCCAGGGGCTCCGGTTCGGTGCGACCGGCGCGCTTGGTGTTCAGCATGGATGTACTCCCCCTTGGGTGGGCCGGGCGGGCAGTTTCCACAGCCTCGGCCACATCAAGCACTTCCCGTCGCGCGGCGCGCGTAACCACAACCGACGCGCGCACGCGCGCGCAGGGCTGTGGCCTTGGTCACATGCCTGGTGCAGATGCCTCCAGTGGGCGGACAGCACTGGGCCTGGAGCGCCCTTGGGCCTTAGGTTGAGCGGCTATGAGCGCAATGGAGGAGCTGGACCGCCAGATCGTGGATCTGCTCGTGCGGGACGGGCGGATGAGCTACACGGACCTGGGCAAGGCCACCGGACTGTCCACGTCGGCGGTCCATCAGCGAGTACGCCGGCTGGAGCAGCGCGGGGTGATCCGCGGCTATGCGGCCGTCGTCGATCCCGAGGCCGTCGGGCTGCCGCTGACGGCCTTCATCTCGGTCAAACCCTTCGACCCGAGCGCTCCGGACGACATCGCCGACCGGCTGGCGGGCGTACCCGAGATCGAGGCCTGCCACAGCGTCGCGGGCGACGAGAACTACATCCTCAAGGTCCGCGTCGGGACCCCGCTGGAACTGGAAGACCTCCTCGGCCGCCTGCGCGCCCTCGCGCACGTCTCGACCCGCACGACGGTGGTCCTCTCCACCCCGTACGAGGCCCGCCCGCCCCGCGTGTGAACCCTCCGGCACCTTCCTGAGGGGCCCGCCCCCGGTCGAAGCCGGGCCCGCGCACCCGCGAGACTGGTTGCCATGACTGACCGCACCGCCGACGCCGCCACGCCCCCGCCGCCCCACCGGACGGTCCTCCTGCGCGGGGGCGAGGTCCACAGCCCCGCCGACCCCTTCGCCACCGCCATGGTGGTCGAGCGCGGCCACATCGCATGGGTCGGCTCCGAAGGCGCGGCCGACGCCTTCGCCCAGGGCGTGGACGAGACCGTCGACCTCGGCGGGGCGCTCGTCACCCCCGCCTTCACCGACGCCCACGTCCACACCACCTCCGCCGGCCTCGCCCTCACCGGCCTGGACCTCTCCGGCGCCCGCTCCCTGCCCGCCGCGCTGGAGCTCGTACGGGCGTACGCCGCGAGCCGCCCCGCCGACCGGGTGCTCCTCGGGCACGGCTGGGACGCCGCCCGCTGGCCCGAGCGGCGCGCCCCGCGGCGCGAGGAGCTCGACCGGGCCGCCGGCGGCCGCCCCCTCTACCTCAGCCGCATCGACGTGCACTCGGCCGTGGTCACCACCGCCCTGCTCGACCTCGTACCCGGGGTGGCCGTCCGGGGTGACGAGCCGCTCACCCGCGACGCCCACCACGCCGTCCGCGCCGCGGCCCTCGCCGCCGTCACCCCCGCCCAGCGGACCGAAGCCCAGCGGGCCGCCCTCGACCGGGCCGCCTCCCTCGGTATCGGCTCCGTGCACGAGTGCGGCGGCCCGGGCATCTCCTCCGCCGAGGACTTCACCGCCCTGCTCACGCTGGCCGCCGAGCGCCCCGGGCCGCGCGTCTTCGGGTACTGGGCCGACCGCGACCTCGACCAGGCCAGAGCGCTCGGGGCCGTCGGCGCGGCCGGAGACCTCTTCGTCGACGGCGCCCTCGGCTCCCACACCGCCTGCCTGCACGACCCGTACGCCGACGCCTCCCACACCGGCAGCGGCTATCTCGACGCGTACGCCGTCGCCGAGCACGTGGCCGCCTGCACCGAGGCGGGCCTCCAGGCCGGTTTCCACGCCATCGGGGACGCCGCGATCACCGCGGTCGTGGAGGGCGTCCGCGCGGCCGCCGAGAAGGTCGGCGCGGCCCGGGTCCGCGCCGCCCGGCACCGCGTCGAGCACGCCGAGATGATGACCCCCGAGACCATCGCCGCCTTCGCGGAGTTCGGCCTGACCGCTTCCGTGCAGCCCGCCTTCGACGCCGCCTGGGGCGGTGAGGACGGCATGTACGCCGACCGGCTCGGCGCCGAGCGCGCCCGTACGCTCAACCCGTACGCGGCCATGCTCAAGGCCGGAGTCCCGCTGGCCTTCGGCTCCGACGCGCCGGTCACCCCGCTCGACCCCTGGGGCGCCGTCCGCGCGGCCGCCTTCCACCGCACCCCCGCCCACCGCATCTCGGTGCGGGCCGCCTTCACCGCCCATACCCGGGGCGGCTGGCGGGCGCTGGGCCGCGACGACGCGGGCGTGCTCGTCCCCGGTGCCCCGGCCGACTACGCCGTCTGGGAGACCTCGGAACTGGTCGTCCATGCCCCCGACGACCGGGTCGCCCGCTGGTCCACCGACCCGCGCTCCGGGACCCCGGGCCTGCCCGACCTCAGCCCCGGCGCCGGCCTGCCGGTGTGCCTGGCGACCGTCGTCGGCGGGCGGGAGGTATTCGTACGGCCACAGGGGTGATCCGGTCGGCCTCGGTTCGGTGCGGGCGGGCCGACCCGGATAGGTTCGGCCGGGTCCACCACAGGACGTCCGTGCCGGATGGATCCGTCCGCTCAGCGCGCCCGCGCCTCGGGGGCGAGGGAAGGTTTCGCCGGGCGGCGGGTGGCCCCGGGTCGGGGCCCGGCGGTCCAGTAGACAACGGTCACGACGACCCGCATCCAGCGGGAGTCCGACCGGCCCGAAGGACCGCGGGCCCCGACCACTGTTCTAAAGTCATCCTCTGCGACAAGACGTACAGGACGTGCAAGAGCACAAAAGGGGACTCAGTGAGCGACGGCGGACAGCGGACCTACGGACCGCTCGGTACGGCCCTGGTGATCATTCCGACCTACAACGAGGCGGAGAACATCGGGCTGATCGTCGGACGCGTCCGCGCGGCGGTGCCCGAGGCCCACATCCTCGTCGCGGACGACAACAGCCCCGACGGCACCGGAAAGCTCGCCGACGAGCTGGCGGTCGGCGACGACCACGTGCACGTCCTGCACCGCAAGGGCAAGGAGGGGCTCGGCGCCGCCTACCTGGCGGGCTTCGTCTGGGCGCTGGAGGCCGGCTACGGCGTCATCGTGGAGATGGACGCCGACGGCTCCCACCAGCCGGAGGAACTGCCCCGCCTGCTCACGGCGCTGAGCGGGGCCGATCTGGTCCTGGGCTCGCGCTGGGTGCCGGGCGGCCGGGTCGTCAACTGGCCCAAGAGCCGCGAAATGCTCTCGCGCGGTGGTTCGACGTACTCCCGGCTGATGCTGAACGTGCCCATCCGCGACGTGACCGGCGGCTACCGGGCCTTTCGCCGCGAGACCCTGGAGGGGCTGGGCCTGGACCAGGTGGCCTCCGCGGGGTACTGCTTCCAGGTCGACCTGGCCCGCAGGGCGGTCGAGAAGGGCTTCCGGGTGGTGGAGGTGCCCATCACCTTCGTCGAGCGGGAGTTCGGCGACAGCAAGATGAGCAAGGACATCGTGGTGGAGGCCCTGTGGCGGGTCACCCAGTGGGGCATCAAGGCCCAGGCGGCCAAGCTGATCGGCAAGGGACACCACAAGGCCGAGGCGACGGACGAAAGCACGGGCGCGGCCAAGGGCGCGGACAAGGGCACGGACAAGGGCACCGGCGAGGCCGGCGGGAAGGCCTGACCCCCGCGCCGATCCCGGCCCCTAGGGGACGTCCGGCACCTACGGCTGAGGCGGCTCTTACGCCGGTCCGGGCACACTGGTGGTATGACGACCGGCGTTCCCAGTTCGACGGCCCCCCGGCGGCGCTCGCCCGCCCGTACCCTCCTGCCCCTGGCGGTCGCCGCCTGGCTGATCGTGGAGGTCTGGCTGCTCAGCCTGGTCGCCGGCGAGGCCGGCGCACTGGCCGTCGCCGCGCTCCTGCTGGGCGGGATCGTGCTCGGCGCGGTGGTCATCAAGCGGGCCGGGCGGCGGGCCTTCAAGAATCTGACGGACACCTTCCAGCAGGCTCAGCAGGGGCAGCGGCCCACCCCGCAACGGCCCGGGCACAGCAACGGTCTGACCATGCTGGCGGGCCTGCTGCTGATGATGCCCGGCCTGGTCTCCGATGTGGCCGGCCTGCTCTGCCTGCTCCCGCCCGTCCGCGCCTGGATCGGCCGCAGGGCCGCCCGCTCGCTGGAGCGCAGGATGGCCTCGGCCCCGGCGGGCGGCTTCGGCGACGCCTTCCAGCAGGTTCGCATCCACCACCCCGACGGCAAGGTCGTCCAGGGCGAGGTGATCCGCGAGGACCGGCCGGGCCGGCCCGGCGAGGAGCGGGGCCCGGACACGGCGTACCGTCCACCGCTCACCCCGTAACCCTGTAACCCCTTAGCCCGGTGGCCCCGCAGAACGGCTCGGGCCGGGAAGCGGGCCGTGGGGAGAAACGCGAAAGCCGAGGGGCCCCGCCACATGGTGTGGCGGGGCCCCTCGGCTTGTGATGGTGGTGCGTCCGGCTGTCAGGCGGACTTGCGGCTGTCCCGCGGATGCACGGCAATGTTCATGGCGCCGGAACGAAGGACCGCGAGCCTCTCGGCAAGCACTTCCTCCAGCTCCTCGCGGGTGCGTCGCTCCATGAGCATGTCCCAGTGCGTTCGCGCAGGCTTGCCCTTCTTCTCTTCGGGCCCGTCCCCGTCCACCAGGAGTGCCATGGCGCCGCACGCCTTGCACTCCCACTCCGGCGGAATTTCTGCCTCAACCGAGAACGGCATCTCAAATCGATGTCCGTTCTGGCATGCGTACTCCACCGCCTGGCGCGGGGCCAGATCGATGCCGCGGTCCGTCTCGTAGCTGGTAACCACGAGGCGCGTACCGCGGAGAGCTCGCTCACTCATGAATCGTGCCTCCCGGGCTTGTCGCCCACAGGACAGGTGTCGCTGTCGTCGTCATCCGGTCAACGTCCGGTCGGCGGTATAGATTCCCGCTCCGGGTCACGCGTCGCCCGTCGTGCCGCCCCTTGTTGTACCCACCAATGCCCGTTTTGTCACATCTGGCAGCAGATGTCACCCAGCGACTTCAGTTCTTAAGCGCGCAGTAACGGTCCGCCTGGCAGGCCAAAGGCGTACACTACCGGCCCTTTGCTTCAACGTCTAAATTCGTTCGGAATTCGTTCGTGAATCCGGGCCGGGCGCACCCGCGGAACCGGCCTCAGAGCCGCTCCGGTACAGGATTCCCCGCCGCCTCGACCGCGCGCCGCACCGGCACTCGCGCGAGCAGCACGAAACCCAGTGCGAAGAAGACCACCAACGAGATGATCGCGGTCCGGTAGCTGCCCGTGACCTGGTACGTCAGCCCGAAGACCAGCGGCCCGACCCAGCTCAGCCCGCGGTCGCTCATCTCGTATGCGGAGAAGTACTCGGCCTCCTTGCCCGCCGGCACCAGGTGCGAGAACAGCGACCTCGACAGCGCCTGGCTGCCGCCCAGCACCAGCCCGATCATCGCCGCCATGGCGAAGAACCACACCGGAGTCCGGGCGGGCAGGAAGTAGCCGGCCGCCAGCGTCACGCCCCAAGCGGCCAGCGAGCCGAGGATGGTCCGCTTGGCCCCGTAGCGGCGGGCGAGCCGCCCCATGCCCAGCGCTCCGGCCACCGCCAGGATCTGCACCAGCAGTACCGCCACGATCAGGGTGGACTGGTCCAGCTGAAGTTCCTCCGAGCCGTAGACCGAGGCCTGGGAGATCACCGTCTGCACGCCGTCGTTGTAGATGAGGTAGGCGAGCAGGAAGGACAGGGTCAGCGGGTAGCGCCGCATGTCCTTCAGGGTGGCGACCAGCTGCCTCCAGCCGCTGATGGCCGCCCCCGCCCCCGCGCCGGCCTCCCGGACCACCGCCCGGTCCCGGAGCCTGCGCAGCGGGATCAGCGCGAAGGCGCCCCACCACACGCCCGCGGAGGCCAGGCAGATCCGTACCGCCGCGCTCTCCGAGAGGCCGAAGGAGTCGTGGCCCTGGTAGAGGACCAGGTTCAGCAGGAGCACCAGCGCGCCGGAGGTGTAGCCGAAGGCCCAGCCGCGGGAGGAGACGGTGTCCCGCTCGTCCGGGGTGGCGATCTGCGGCAGGAAGGCGTTGTAGAGGACCATCGACACGGCCAGGGCGGCATTCGCCACGATCAGCAGCAGCCCGCCCAGCAGGTAGCGGTCGCCGTCGAGGAAGAACATCCCCGTCGTCGCCGCGGCGCCGGTGTACGCGGCCACCGCGAGGAGCGGCTTCTTGCGTCCGCTGCGGTCCGCGACCGCGCCGGCCAGCGGCATGATCAGGATGGCCAGGAGCACGGAGGCCGACACCGAGTACGCGAAGAAGGAGCCCGCCCGCACCGGAATGCCCAGCGGACGGACGTACCCCTCGGCGTCCGCGGCGGCCTTGGCCACCGCGGTGAGGTACGGGCCGAGGAACACCGTGAGGACGCTCGTCGAATAGACCGAGCACGCGAAGTCGTAGAAGTACCAGCCGTGCTGTTCGCGCTTGCGCGCCGCCGCCACGGCGCCCTCGCCGTCGCCGGTCATCGTGCCGGCCGGTCTGCCGTCGTCCGCCCCGGGTTCCGCCTCGTCCGTCGTCCGCGCACCCATGGTGCCCCCCTCGCTGGTCCCCGTACCGCAGCGGCCACCGCATGCGGCGCGGCCGTCCGGGGCACGTCAGGCCCAGGCGCCGCGCCGGTCCAGCACCGTGCGCAAGATGTCGATCCGGTCGGTCATGATGCCATCGACACCCAGGTCGAGCAGAGACTCCATGCGTTCCGGTTCGTTCACCGTCCACACGTGCACCTGCAGACCCCGCTCGTGCGCGGTGCGGACGAAGCGCCGGTCGACCACGCGGATGCCCGACTGGAAGCCCGGAACCTGCGCGGCCACCGCCCCGGCGCGCAGCGCCGCCGGGATGGCGTACGAACGCAGCCGCAGCCCGAGCACTCCGCGCAAGCCGTACGAGGTGGCCAGCCGGGGTCCCGCGATCCGCTGCGCCCGGGCCACCCGGCTCTCCGAGAAGGAACCCACGCAGACCCGGTCCCAAGCGCGGGTGCGCGCGATCAGATTGACCAGCGGGTGCAGCGCCGACTCGGATTTGACGTCGACGTTCCACCGGGCGCCCGGGAACTGCTCCAGCAGGTCCTCGAAGAGGGCCAGCGGCTCGCTGCCCGCCACCCGGGCCTCGCGGACCCGGCGCCAGGGCAGCTCGGCGATCCGCCCCCGGCGGTCGGTGACCCGGTCCAGGGTGGAGTCGTGGAAGGCGACCAGCTTCCCGTCGGCGGTGGCGTGCACATCGGTCTCGAAGTACCGGTAGCCCGCGTCGGCGGCCCGGCGGAAGGCGGCGGCGGTGTTCTCCAGCCCGTCCGAGGCGCCTCCCCGGTGCGCGAAGGGGATCGGAGCCGGGTGGTCCAGATACGGGTGGCGAAGGCGTACGTGCGTCACGGCGGCAGTATCCCCCGCCGCGGGCCGCACCGGAGAACCTGCGTCCTCCTCGCCCTCGTTCCCCGGAACGGCCCGGCCGCGTCGGGTGGCCGGGGCGTGCGGCAGCCGCCCGGCCGGGGGGACCCTGGTGCAAGTGGACTGCCACGTGACAGGCTGTCCCGACGGCATGAATCCAATCCCGGCCCCGGATGCCCTCCGGCGAGGCCAATTCGACGAAGGTGGACCGGACGCAATGGCCGAATGGACCTCGGCGGTCGGTGCCGCGCAGCTCGCCCGCCTCATCACCTCCCAGCAGGGGCAGAGCGCCGGGCCGGGCGCCCGCAAGCAGCCCGCCTACCGCACCCTCGCCGACGGCATCCGGCTCCTCGTCCTCGAAGGCCGGGTACCGGTCGCCGCCCGGCTCCCCGCCGAGCGGGAGCTGGCCGTCGCCCTCTCCCTCAGCCGCACGACCGTCGCCGCCGCCTACGAGGCCCTGCGCGGGGAGGGGTTCCTGGAGTCCCGCCGCGGCGCCGGCAGCTGGACCTGCGCACCCGCCGGGAATCCGCTGCCCGCCCGCGGCCTGGAACCGCTGCCGCCCGAGTCCCTCGGCTCGATGATCGACCTCGGCTGCGCCGCCCTCCCCGCGCCCGAGCCGTGGCTCACCAAGGCCGTCCAGGGAGCCCTGGAGGAACTGCCTCCGTACGCCCACACCCACGGGGACTACCCGGCGGGCCTGCCCGCGCTGCGCCGGATGCTCGCCGACCGGTACACCGAGCAGGGCATTCCCACGATGCCCGAGCAGATCATGGTCACCACCGGCGCGATGGGGGCCATCGACGCCATCTGCAGCCTCTTCGCCGGGCAGGGGGAGCGCATCGCCGTCGAATCCCCGTCCTACGCCAACATCCTCCAGCTGATGCGCGCCGCCGGGGTCCGGCTCGTGCCCGTGGCCATGGCCGACGGGCTCGGCGGCTGGGACATGTCCGTCTGGCGGCAGGTGCTGCGCGACGCCGCCCCCCGCCTGGCCTATGTCGTCGCCGACTTCCACAACCCCACCGGCGCCCTGGCCTCCGAGGACCAGCGCCGGGCGATGGTCCAGGCCGCGCGGTCGGCCGGCACCGTACTCGTCGTCGACGAGACCATGGTCGAACTGCAGCTGGAGCCGGATCTGGTCATGCCGCGCCCGGTCTGCTCCTTCGACCCCGGCGGCAGCACGGTGATCACCGTCGGCTCCGCCAGCAAGGCCTTCTGGGCCGGCATGCGGATCGGCTGGGTCCGCGCCGCCCCCGACGTCATCCGGAGCCTGGTCGCCGCCCGGGCCTACGCCGATCTGGGCACCCCGGTGCTCGAACAGCTGGCGGTGCACTGGCTGATGCGCACCGGCGGCTGGCAGGAGGCCGTCGGCATCCGCCGCGCCCAGGCCCGGGAGAACCGGGACGCCCTGGTCGCGGCGGTGCGCCGGGAGCTGCCGGACTGGGAGTTCGAGGTCCCGCGGGGCGGGCTGACCCTGTGGGCCCGGGCCGGCGGACTCTCCGGCTCCCGGCTGGCCGAGGTGGGGGAGCGGGTCGGCGTACGGGTCCCCTCGGGGCCGCGGTTCGGCGTGGACGGGGCCTTCGAGGGCTATGTCCGGCTGCCGTTCACCGTGGGCGGGCCGGTGGCGGAGGAGGCCGCCGCCCGGCTGGCGGCGGCGGCCCGCCTGGTCGGCACCGGCGCGGGCGGCAGCGGCGCCGAGCCGCCGCGCACCTTCGTCGCGTAACCACGGCCCGCGCCCGGGGCCCGTGCCCACCCGCGGCTACGGCGCCTCGGCCGGGGTGTGGAGGGGCCGGTCCGGCGTGGCCGGGTCCGGGACGACCGGGGCGCCGCCGCCGCGCCCGCGCTCGGGCAGCAGCTCCAGCACGGCCTGGCGGTGCGCCGGGTGGGCGGCCTCGTCGTACGGGTCCGGGGTGGCGGGCACCTGGAGCCGGTGCACCGGGCCCGCTCCTAGCCGGGCGTATCCGCGCCCCGGCGGCACCTGGGCGGTCGGGGTGGTGTGCGGCGGCAGCCCCAGCACCTCGGCGATCTGCCGGACCGGGGCCGAACCGAGGACGACACGGGCCCGGGTGTGCTGCCGGACGGCGTCGTCGAGCAGCTCCAGCTGGTCGAACTGCTCGGCCACCACCACGGTGATGTGCGCGGCCCGGCCGTGCCGCAGCGGCACCTGGAGCCGGGCGAGCGGATCGGGGCGGCCGTCGGCGGCCGCGAGGTGGGCCAGCACGCTCGGCCGGTCGAGCAGGATCCACAGCGGGCGCCGGGTGTCCTCGGGGGCGGGCCGGCCGGACTCGCGGGCCCGGTGGGTGGCGACGAGCCGCCGCTCGGTCTCCTGGGCGGCCCACTCCAGCGTGGCCAGCGCCCCGGTGGGACCGCTCTCCACGGCCAGGACTCCGCCGCGGCCGGCCAGGCAGGAGTACTCGCCGCTGCCGCCGCCCTCGACGATCAGTACGTCGCCCCCGTGGCGCAGGGCCTGCAGGGCGATCGAGCGCAGCAGGGTGGACGTTCCGCTGCCGGGCTGGCCGACGGCCAGCAAATGCGGTTCGGTGGCTCGGGGACCGGTGCGCCAGATCACCGGCGGCACGTCGCGGGGCTCATCGCCCTCCATGACGGGCAGGGTGCGCTGGACGCCGCCGGCGTCGGTGAAGCCGAGGACGGTCTCGCCGGGGGAGGTGACGAACGGCTGGGCGGCGATGCCCGTCGGCAGCGCCGCCAGCACGCTCAGGTCGAGCTGGTTGCCCTCCTCGTCCCAGTCGAAGAGGTACTCCCGTCCGCGCCCGGCCTTGGCGTGCAGCAACGCCTCGATCCGGGCCCGTGCGGCCGCCTCGCCATCGGTGAAGTAGGCCGGGTAGCGGATGGTCAGCTTGGTGACGCGGCCCGCCTCGTCGAACTCGTAGCCGCTGAAGGCCTTGTCCCACGCGCCGCCGTGGGCGAAGAGCGGACTGGGATCCTCCGGAATGGAGAAGTACGGCACGAGGGCTTCGTAGAGGGTGGCGAGCCGTTCGGTCTCGGCATCGCCGGGCCCGGTCTTCGCCGGGGTGCGGTCGCGTCCGTGCCAGGCCGCCGCCGCCATGAGGGTGATCAGGGCGAGGGCGGGACCGTAGGGCACGAGTGCGACCACGAGGACGCAGGCCGCTCCCAGGAAGAGCGCGGGACCGCGCTTGTCCTTGGGAGTCCCGGACCATTTGCGCCGCCCGACCGCGGCCAGGACGCGCAGGCCGCGGCCGATGACGAGGAGCGGATGGAGGACGTCCGTGGCACTGTCGGCGGCCGTGCGAGCGAAGTCGCGGCCCCGGGCCAGCGACACGGTGCCGCTGCTGAGGATGCGGGGAAGTGGGCGCCGGGCCACGGGCGTCTCCTGGAGTTGTGGGCATGGCGGGTGTCTCGGGTGCGGTCGGGATGGCTGGTGTCGCCGAAAGACACGCCCTATAGCTTGATCCCGCCGAGGAGGCTCGCGAGGCTCGCGGTGCTCGCGGTGATGCTGGGGGCGATGGCGGATCCGGCGAGGAAGAAGCCGAACAGCGAGCACACGAACGCGTGCGACAGCTTCATCCCGTCCTTCTTGAAGAACAGGAAGCAGATGATGCCGAGCAGGACGACACCTGAGATGGACAGGACCATGAGGAGCTCTCCTGGTAGTGGGGACAGTCACCATCAGTTCTTCCAGGCTCACAGCAAGTATCAATGCTACAAAAGGTGCATACGGGTGAACGCGGGCTTTTTTCACTTGACCGGCTCAGTCCGGCTGGCGCGTCCGGCGCGCGGCGGGCCGGGAGCTTCCGCGAGCGCGCCCAAGGGGATCCAGGCCTCGGCCCCGTCCCGGCATGTGCAGGTCCGGGCGCTACTCTGGCGATTCACCCGTACGGATGCAGTGCCGTGCGCCCCCCTGCCCGCCCGGTCCGGGGACGAGCCGCCCGGCGGGTCCACCCGAGCAGCGACTGAAAGGCGGTACGAACCATGAGCGAGCACACCGACGGCGGCTCCGGCTCCGGTTCCCAGGACGTCCCCGACGAGGACGTCATCGAGCTGGCCACCAAGATCTTCGACCTCGCCCGCCAGGGCGAGACCGCGACGCTCGCCGCGTACGTCGACGCCGGAGTCCCGGCGAACCTCACCAATGACCGCGGCGACACCCTGATCATGCTCGCCGCCTACCACGGCCACGCCGACACCGTCACGGCCCTGCTGGCCCGCGGCGCCGAAGCCGACCGCGCCAACGACCGCGGCCAGACCCCCCTCGCCGGCGCCGTCTTCAAGGGCGAGGAAGCGGTCATCGGCGCGCTGCTCGCCGGAGGTGCCGACCCGAACGCGGGAACCCCGTCCGCCGTCGACACGGCCCGCATGTTCGCCAAGACCGAGTTGCTCGAACGCTTCGGAGCCAAGTAGTCCGTTTCTGCCGGGCCCTGGCCGGTACAGACCTCACAGATTGATCACAGCGGCCGTAAATGTGGTCGCGGTGCACAAACCGGCTGGGTCATCATGGCGTCGGATTCGATTCGCGAACACGGCGGACGGGCAGGAACGGCCAGGACACAGCAGGTGTCCGGGCCCCGGCCGCCCGCCCTGGTCCCGGAGCACCGACGAGAGTGAGAAGGCAATGGTCTACATCGAGCGGAACATGACGGCGGACGTCCTCACATGCTGTTACGCGGCCCTGTGAATCCCGCGATTCCCGGTTGCGTCCCCAGCTTGATTTGAGGCCATTTCCCATGTTCGAACCAGTCATAGCGCCCAGCGGCACCCTGCTCGGGCTCCTCCAGCGCGGCCGCGGCGACGGCACGCTGCACGCCCTCGCGGCGCCCCGGGCGGAGGCCCTCGCGGCGCTCGACCAGTGCGTGCTCCGCGACCCGCGCCAGGACTGGCAGGTCGAGAACCGCTCCTTGTACTACGCCCGGCTGTACCTGGATCTCGACGGCCCCCTCGGCGAGATCGAGACCCACCTGTTCTGCGCCGACGACCTCGTCGGCGAGGAGGACCACCGCACCGGCCTCGCCCTGTCCGTACTGGGCCACCTGGCCTCCTACGGCCGCGACGACGCGCTCATGCTGCTGCGCCGGTACGCCGCCTCCGGCGCGAACTGGGCCTGGGCCCTCGACGAGCTCGCCCTGCGCGACGACGACGAGGGACTGCGCGGCATCGCCGCACCCGTCCTCGCCCGCTTCCCCGCCACCGCGGAGGGTGACGCACGGCTGGCCGCCGCGGTCCGCGACGCGTACGAGCCCAGGCCCTGGTGCCTGTGGGAGGAGTCACCGCGGTACGGGGAGCGCCTGCGCGCCGCCCGTGAGCGGGGGTCCTTCGACCGCTGGCAGCGCCAGCTGACCCCGAGCGGACCCCGCCCCGGCTGGGGCGTCCAGGCCGTCTTCGACTGGGCCGCCGACGGGCTGCGCCGCGGCACACCGCTGCACGTGCCCGCCGCCCGCTGCCTCGCCGCCGTGGCCGCACCCGAGGACCGCCCCGCCGTCCTCGCGGCGGCCGCCGGCGGCCACGGCGAGGCCGCCCGCGCCACCGCGCTGCACCACCTGGTCCTCGCCGAACCGGAGAACCCGGCCGTACTGGACCTCATCGAAGCCGCCGCCGACGAGCCCGCCGTGGCCGCGTACGAGCGCATGTGCGGCCCGGCCGCCGTCGAACGGGCCCGGCGCTGGATCCACCGCCCCGACGCCCTCGGCGCGGCCGCCGCGGCCACCCTCGCCTGCCGCGGCGGAGCCGAGGACGCCGACCTCGTGCTGGGCGCCCTGCGCTCCACGGTCCGCGGCTCGGGACCCGACGCCCGGCGGCTCTTCGCCCTGGTGGACGGGGCGGGCCGGCTCGCGATCAGCTGCGCGGTCCCCGTACTGCGGCACATCTACCGCGAGACGGCCTCCTCCCACCTGCGGGGGCGCGCCGCCCGCGCCCTGGCCGCCACCGACCCCTCCTTCGCGGCGGGCTTCGCGGTCGAATGCCTCTGGGACTGCGAGGAGACCACCCGCGAGGTCGCGGCCCGGCACGCGGAGACGGCCGACGCCCGGGTCGCGCCCCGCCTGCGCCGTCTGGCGGCGGACCCGGCGGAGGAAGAGGACGTCCAGTCTGCGGTCCGCAGCCGCATCACCCCGGAGTCGGCGATGTAGCTCCCCGGTGTGCGTGGGCCGGTGCCGCCGCTGACTGGCCGGTGGCCCTGGCGCACCTCGGCCCTGGCGCACCTCGGCCCTGGCGCACCTCGGCCCGGCCGGAGCGGCCGGGCCGAGGAACGCGCGGTTACCGCTCTACCACGCCGGGCCGGGCGGGCAGGAAGCGGACGGGGATGCCGGGGCGGGCCTGCGCCGCCGCGTCCAGGGCCGGGCCCGGCGGGACCACGCCCACCACCGGGTAGCCGCCCGTCACCGGGTGATCGGCCAGGAACACCACCGGCAGGCCGTCCGGCGGGACCTGGACGGCGCCCAGGACCATGCCCTCGCTGGGCAGTTCACCGGCCCGGCCGCGGACCAGGGGTGTCCCCGCCTCCGTGCGCAGGCCGATGCGGTTGGATCTGGGGGACACCCGGAAGACCGAACGCCACAGCCCCGCGAGCGAATCCGGCGTGAACCAGTCCGCCCGCGGCCCCGGCAGCAGCGGGAGCAGCAGTTCCGAAGGCGCCCCCGGCAGCCGCCACACATCCGCCCCCGGGGACGGCTCTCGGCCGGGCGGGCCCACCGGCAGCTCCATCCCCTCCGCCAGGACGGGCGGCCCCAGCCCCGACAGCAGGTCCGTCGAGCGACTGCCCAGGACCGGCGGGACGCTCAGCCCTCCCCGGACCGCGACGTAGCCGCGCAGCCCCGACTCCGCCCGGCTCACCTCCAGCTCCGCCCCGGCCAGCAGCCGTACCGGAGCTCCCCAGGCCACCGGGCGCCCGGACACCCGTACCGCACAGGGCGCGCCCGTGACCGCCACGGTCGTCGCGGCCAGCGCCCGCAGCGCCACCCCGTCCAGGGTCGTCTCCAGCGCCGCCGAGCCCGGCTGGTTGCCGAGCAGGCGGTTGGCCAGCGCGTACGCCGCCGTGTCCAGCGCCCCCGAGCGGGGCACCCCCAGGTGCGCGTACCCCGGCCGCCCGAGGTCCTGGACCGTGGTCAGCGCCCCGGCCCGTACCACCAGCAGCCCGCTCATCCGGAAACCTCCGAGAACCGCACCCGTACCCCGGGCGCGAACAGCGCCGCCGGTTCGCGCCCGGGATCCCAGAGCACCGCGTCCGTGGAGCCGATCAGCTGCCAGCCGCCGGGGGAGGAGCGCGGGTAGACGCCCGCGTACTCGCCCGCCAGCGCCAGCGAACCCGCCGGGACCGCCGTACGGGGAGTGGCGCGCCGGGGGAGGTGGAAGCGTTCCGGAAGCCCGGTCAGGTAGCCGAAACCGGGCGCGAAGCCGCAGAAGGCCACCCGGAAGGCGGCGCCGCCCACGATGGCGGGGACCTCCCGCGGCGCCACCCCCCACAGCCGGGCCACCTCCGCCAGGTCCGGTCCGTCGTACCGCACCGGGACGGTGACCAGCGGCCCCCGCGTCGGCGCGAGCGGCGGCACCTCCCACGCCGCGATCCGGTCGGCCAGCGCGCGCGGCTCGCATACGCCGTCCAGCAGGACGGTCCGAGCCGCCGGCACGATGTCCCGTACGGCGCCCAGCTCGCCCGCATCGCGCCGCCGCAGCAGCTCCGCGTGCAGGGCCGCCACGTCCGCCGCCGACTCCAGCTCGATCAGCAGCCCCTCGGCCCCCGCCGGCAAGGCCCGCATCCTCACGCGAACGCCTCCACGCGGACCCCGGCCGCGCCCAGCGCCTCCCGGACCCGCCGGGCGAGACCCGCGGCCCCCGGCGTGTCCCCGTGCAGGCACAGGGAGCGCGCGGCCACCGCCACCCGCGACCCATCCGACGCCGTCACCGCGCCCTCGGCGGCGACCCGGACCGCCTGTGCCACCACGGCATCCGGGTCGTGCAGCACCGCCCCCGGCTCGGCGCGCGGCACCAGGGTCCCGGCCGGGGTGTAGGCCCGGTCGGCGAAGGCCTCCGGAACGGGGGCCAGGCCCGCTTCCCCGGCGGCCGCGAGGAGCAGCGAGCCGGGCAGGCCCAGCACGGGCAGCGCGCCGCCCGCCGTCACGATCCCGGAGACGACGGCCGCGGCCTGGCCGGCGTCGTACACGGTGCGGTTGTAGAGCGCGCCGTGCGGTTTCACGTACGACACCCGGGAGCCGGCCGCCCGCGCGAACACCTCCAGCGCCCCGATCTGGTAGGCCACCTCGTCCGCCAGTTCGTCGGGCGGCACGTCCATGGCGCGCCGCCCGAAGCCGGCCAGGTCGCGGTAGGAGACCTGCGCGCCGATCCGTACGCCCCGTTCCGCGGCCAGCTCGCAGACCCGGCGCATGATGGACGGGTCACCGGCGTGGAAGCCGCAGGCCACATTGGCGCTCGTGACGACGGAGAGCAGGGCCTCGTCGTCGGTGAGCGTCCAGCGGCCGAAGCCCTCGCCGAGGTCGGCGTTGAGGTCGATCGCCGCCGCCGGAGGTGTGATCATGGAAGCCATGCGGTGAGCGTAGAACAGCGATGGGGGCGGAACAGCGGCGCGGCGTGGCACTCGGCGCCGAGCTCGGTGCCGGCCTCAGCGCCGAGCTTGGTGCCGGTCTCAACGCCGAGCTCGGTGCCGACCTCAGCGCCGACCTCGGTGCAGCCGGGGACGATCCGGCCGAACCATGCCGTTTGGGTTGTTGTCAGGGTGAGCGCCTAGTCTTTGCCCGTGACTCTCCCCGCCCCGGCGAAGACCCTTCCCTCCCCGGCGCCGGGCCCGGCCGCCGACGAGGGCCTGGCCCGGCGGCTGCGCGCCCTCGCCTGCACCGCCCCGCTGCACGACCTCGACGTACGCAAGGCCAATCTGGCCGGCGAGTACGGGGTCTACGCGATGGCGGAGGTCGCGCTGGCCGCGATCGACCTGGTCACGCTCAACATGGACTTCGACACCGGCGCCGACCACGAGCAGATAGTGGCCAGGCTGCTGCCCCGCGTCGCTGCCCAGGCCCCGGCCCGCCCGGCCGCCGAGCACGAGCGGGTGGCCCGCTGGGTGCTGGAGAACCTGATCAACGTCGGCAGCGTGGACCGCGGCTTCCGCGCCATCTACGGCACCTTCGGCCCGGACGGCGTCTACGTCCGCCGGGACTACGATTTCAAGCTGATCGAAGAGGTCCCCGGCCACGGCGGCGCGGTCTACCTGCGCACCACGGACGAGGCGGTCAACGTCCTGGTCGGCGCGCTGGACACGGACGTCACCAGCGCCCAGATCGCCGCCGAGGTGAAGCTGGAGGTCCTGATCAGCCGCGGCCGGCTGGCGGACGCCCAACTCGCCGCCGAGCAGGCCCGCTACCGCACCGTCCAGTACGCGGAGACCCTGCGTCGGACGCTGGACGCGACGCGGCGCAACGTCCGGGCGGTGGACTGGCTCCAGGCCGTCCCCGACATGATCGCCGAAGCCCTCGACCACGTCGCCGACCGCTACCGCCACGAGAACGCGATCCTGACCAACATCCGCAAGGCGCGCGACGAGGCGGAGGAGCCCGAGAACAAACGGCGCGCCGCCGAACTCGTCGACATCGTCAAGGACTGCATCCGCCGCCACACCCAGCTCCAGTCCCGGCTCCTGGACGCCGGCCCGCTCTTCCGCGCCGAGCAGGACCGCCAGGCCTTCGCCGCGCCCGCGCCGCGGTCCGGCATCGACCTGTACGGCCAGCTGATCGCCCCGCTCCTGCCGCTCCCCGTGGAGCAGGCACGCCGGGTGACGGACGCCTTCTTCGCCTCCGGGGCGGGACTGCGCACGCCCGTCTCCGTCCGGGTCGCCGACCTGGTCGAGATCCTGCTCACCCCGCCGGTCGAGCGCGAGCACCTCGGCGCGGAGATGCCGGAGCCGGACCTCATCGCCACCCCGGACGACAGCCGCTTCAGCGAGGAGCAGCTCGCCTGCGCGATGCGGCTCCTGGACCTGCCGCACGACGCCCCGCGCCGCCTGTCCGGGCTCCTCGCGGAGGCCCGGCGCAGCGACCCGGAACTGCCGTACCTGGTGGCCCTGCTGGCCGTCCACGCGGCGAGCCCGGCCGTGGGCACGGCGTACCGCCAGGGCGAGGAGCGGCTGCTCTTCGCGGTGGATGACGGCACGCAGCTCGAAGACCCCGAATTCGGCGGCGCGGACCTGATCGTCGGCACGGCCCTCCTGGACGCCGCGGGCATGGCGGCGGACCGCGCGGAGGCGGCATGACCCCGCCCCGGGCCCTGCCCGCCCCCGTCCTGCCGCCCGCACGTCGGGACACCGGCCCCCGCACGCAGCCGGCCGCGCCGCCGCCAGCCCGCCGGCCCATCGCCATGCCCGCGGCATGGGGTGCGGGTGTCCGGGTGGGCGTGCCTGTGGCGCCGCTTGCCGAGGGTTGTTCCGGCCGGGGGTTCCGTGTTGTGCCCGCGGCCCGGCGTGCGGGTACCCGGGTGACCGGGGCCGTGGCGACTGCGCCGCCTGCCGGGGGCGGCTCTGGCCGGTGGCCGGTGGCGGCGGTTTCGCCGGCGGCTGGGCGGCGGTATGCAGCCGGGGCGCGGGTGGCGGTGAGCGGCCGGTATGCCGCCGTCCTCGCGCGGCGGCACCCGGCCACGTCGCCGCAGCCCGGCCCGGCGGGCCGTACCGGCTCCGGCGAGCGGGGCCTGCCACCGCCCGCCGGAGCCGGAGCCACCCCACCGCAGACCGCAGCCACCGCCAAGGAGACGCACCCGTGAGCGACCACCACGCCGAGCACCCCGCGTGGAGCGAGCCCGACGCGCCGTCGGCTTCGCCCGGGCCGGCCCCCGCCGGGGCCCTGACCCCCGCCGACGCCGCCGACGCGGCCCGGCTCGTCGCCTTCGGGCTCCAGCCGAAGCTGCTCCCCGCCCGGGACGCCGAGTACGCCGAACTGCTGCGCCGCTACCGCGAGGAGCCCGCCTTCGGCCGCCTCGCCGACGCCGTCGCCACCGGCCTCGGCCTCGTCGTCCTGGAGGTGTCGCCGCGCGCCGGCATGGCCGTGGCCGCCGACGAGGCCTCCGTCTTCGCCGTCCGCATGGGCGACTACGCCCGCCGCACCGCCGCCGACTCCGCCGACCGCTTCCTGCACGGCCTGGCCCACCTCGCCGTCGCCGCCCTCGCCTTCCCCCGCCCCGAGGACCTCGCCGACGACGGCTACATCGGCCGCGTCACCGTCAACGGGGTGGACGCCTTCGTCCGTCAGGCCTGCCACCGCCTGGAGGAACGCGCCGAGGAGCTCGGCGAGAACACCGACCCGGCCACCGACGCCCCCGGCCTGGAGGCCGCCTGGCGGGTCTACGCCCGCCGCAGCTCCACCGGCGCCACCAAGGACGCCCGCCGCCTCGCCGGCTCGACCACCGGCATCGTCGGCAAGGCCGCCGCCTTCCTCACCGAATCCGGCTTCCTCCAGCGCACCGGCGACGACGCCGGCGGCACCTACCGCACCACCCCCCGCTACCAGCTCCAGGTCCGCGACATGGCGGGCAGTTCGGCCATGGCCGAACTGCTGGAACTGGGCGTGGTCCCCGTCAGCGACGGCTCCGCGACCCTCCTGCCGCCGCCCGAGGGCGACGACCTGGAGCTCGCCGCCGACGCCGGGCTGCCCTTCCACGCCTGAGCCCCGCGCCGCCGCCCCCAGCCACCCGCCACCGCCACCCGCCCTCCGTACGACCCACGAGACACCACGAGAGTCCGCCGCCATGTACGAGCTGTCCCGGATCCGCCTCTACTCCATCGGGCCCGCCGGTGCGCGCTACGCCGACACCGTGCTCGACCTGCGCGGAGTGGGCGAGCCGGTGCCCCACCCGGCGCCCGCACAGGCGGAGTTCTTCGAGGACGAGCCCACCGGCCCGCCGCGCCGCCCCGCGCCCGCCGGCGTGCTCTTCCTGGAGAACGGCGGCGGCAAGTCCGTCCTCCTCAAGCTGATCTTCTCCGTGATGCTCCCCGGCCACCGCAACACCCTCGGCGGCGCCAGCTCCGGCGTCCTGCGCAAGTTCCTCCTCGCCGACGACTGCGGGCACGTCGCCCTGGAGTGGCAGCACACCCAGACCGGTGAGTGCGTCGTCGTCGGCAAGGTCAGCGAATGGCGCGGCCGCCAGGTGTCCAACGACCCCCGCAAGTTCGCCGAGGCCTGGTACTCCTTCCGCCCCGGCCCGGGGCTGAGCCTCGACAGCCTCCCCGTCGCCGAGGCCACCTCCGTACGCCCGCCCGTCGAGGGGGTCTCCGGCGCCCAGGGCCGGCGCCGCACCATGAAGGGCTTCCGCGACGCCCTCACCGACGCGGGCAAGGCGTACCCGCACCTGGAGGTGTACTGGGAGGAGATCCACGACCGCTGGAACGAGCACCTCACCGAAGTCGGCCTCGACCCCGAACTCTTCCGCTACCAGCGCGAGATGAACGCCGACGAGGGCGAGGCCGCCGGCCTCTTCGCGGTCAAGAAGGACTCCGACTTCACCGACCTCCTGCTGCGCGCCGTCACCGACACCCGCGACACCGACGGCCTCGCCGACCTCGTCCACGGCTTCGGCAACAAACTCGGCCGCCGCGCCGAGCTGATGGCCGAACGGGAGTTCACCGCCGGCTCGGTGGACCTGCTCAACCGCATCGTCGAGGCCGCCGCGACGCGCTCCCGGCTGCGCGACGTCCACGCGGGCGCGGAACGCCGTACCCGCACCCTCGCCCGGCGGCTGTCCGCGCGCGCCACCGTGGAACGCGGCCGGGCCGCCGACCTCGCCCAGCGGGTCACCGGCGCCGCCCACGAGGTCACCGCCGCCGAATCCGCCCGCGCCCGCAGCGCCGCGATCTCCGCCGAACTCGCCTACCGGCACGCCTCGCTGGCCCTGACCGTCGCCGACAAGGCCGCCGCCGCCCAGCGCCGAGAACTCCTCGAAGCCCGCACCCTGCACGCCGCCTGGCAGGCCGCCGAGAACGTACTGCGCCACCGCGCGGCCGCCGACCGCTCCGCCCGGGTCGCTGCCGCGATCCGGGAAGCGGAGCGGGACGCCGCCCCCGCCCTCGCCGCGCGGGCCACCGCCGCCGCCGACCTCGTACGCGCCCTGCACACCGCCGCCGAGCACGGCGAACGCCTCGCCAATGAGGAGGAGGAGCGCTCCGCGGAGCTCCAGGCCGCCGGCGAGACCGCCCACCGCGACGCCACCGCCGCCGCCACCGCCGCCCAGCGGGCCCGCAGCGAGGCCGAACACCTCCGCTCGCGCCTCGGCGAAGTCCAGCAGGAGACCGCCGAGGCCGTCCGCGCGGGCTGGCTCGACGACACCGCACCCGACGCCGACCCGGCCCGCGCCGCCCTCGCGGCCACCGACGCGGAGAAGACGGCCGTGGCCGCCTGGGACGAAGCCCGCGAAGCCGCCCGAGCCGCCTCCGAAGCGGCCCGCGAAGCCGCCGCCGCGGAATCCCGCGCCGAACTCACCGCCGCGCGCGCCGCCGACGCGGCCGACGCCGCCGAAGCGGCCCACGACGCCGAACAGCGCGCCGCCGCCTCCCTCGCCCGGTCCCCCCGCCTGGCCGCCCTGCTGGGCCTCCCGTCTGCCCCCGGCGCCTCGGTCCCGTCCCCGCGCACGGGGACAGGCGCGGGCGCGTCCGGCTCCGCCGGGTCAGGTACGGGGGGCCGCGCGGCAGCCGGGGACCTCGGCTCCGCCGGCCACACGGGTTCCCCCGGGTCCGGTACGGCCCACAGCGGACCCGGCGGCACTCCGGGCGCTCCCGGCTCCGCCGAGGGCGGGCGCTCCGGCGGCCGACCGGCCGTCGCCGCGCGCCTGGGCTCCGCGCGGGGCGCAGCCCACGAGGACCCCGCCACCGCCGGCCGGCTCACCGCCGAGGACCTCGACCGGAGCGCCGAGGACCTCCACCACCTGCTGACCGACGGAGTCACGGCGGCCGAACGCCAGCTGTTCGAGCTGCGCACCGCCGCCGCCGACGACGCCCGCATCCTCGGCGCGCTCGGCGACGGCGGTCTGCTGCCCCCCGGTCCCGACGTCCTCGCCACCGTCGAGTACCTCGGCGAACACGGCATCCCGGCCCTGCCCGGCTGGCGCTACCTCGCCCAGTCCGTGGACCCCGCCGACCACGCCGCCGTCCTCGCCGCCCGCCCGGAACTCGTCGACGGCGTCGTCATCACCGACCCCGACACGCACGCCCGCGCCCGCGAGGTCCTCACCGGCGCGGCCCTGCTGCCCCGCTCCACCGTGGCCGTCGGCACCGCCGCCGCCCTGCTCGCCCCCGTGCCCCCGGCCGGCCCGGACGGCGACGGCAGCGCCGCCGGCGTGTTCCTCGTGCCCCCGAACCCGGCCATGCACGACGAGCACGCCGCCGACGAGGAGCGCCAGGCACTGCGCGCCCGCGCCACCGCCCGCGACACCGAGATCCGCGACCTGGCCGCCCGCCTCGCCGGAGACCGCGAGCTCGCCGCCCGCATCGCCTCCTGGCGCACCGGCTGCCCGCCCGGCCGCCTCGCCGAACTGGCGCGGCAGGCCGAGGCGGCCCGCGCGTTCGCCGAGGAGGCCGACGCCGAGCTCGCGGAGGCCCGTACCGTACGCGCCGAGGCGGACGAGGCCGCGGCCGACGCCGTCCGTGTCCGCGACGAACGCCAGGACACGGCCCAGCGCGCCCGCCGCGCCGCCGACGCCCTCGCCGGTCTCGCCTTCCGCCTGCGCGAACGCGCCGGCTGGCAGGCGAGGCTGCGCGAACTCGCCGACGAGGCCGCCGAGTCCGAGGCCCGCGCCGAAGCCTGCCTGGACCGGGCCCGCGCCGCCGACGAGGACCGCCGCGCCGCCCAGCGCGCCGCCGACGACGCCCGCCGCACCGCCCGCGCCCTGCGGGCCGAGCGCGCCGAGATCGCCGGCGCCCCGGACCCGCTGCCGGAGGACGACGGCAGCGCCAAGGCGCCGCTCCCCGACCTCCGCGAGGCCTACCGGGCCGCCTCCCAGCTGTACGAGAAGGTCGGAGTCGGCGCCGACCTGCGCGCCGAACAGGCCCGCGCCGAGAGCGACGAGAGCGCCGCGCTCGCGGAACTCGACCGCCTCACCAACAAGGTGCGCACCCGCGCCGCCCAGCTCCTCGAAGGCACCGACGGCTCCGACGGACCCTCCCGCCAGGCGGCCGCCGCCCGCGCCGAGTCCCTCGTACAGATGCTGGAGACCCGCGCCTCCGCTGCCAGCGAGCAGCTCGGCCGACTGCGCGGCGAGGCAGAACGCCGCGCCCCCGCCGAGGGCGAGGCGCACACCGAGCTGCCCGAGGAACTGGTCCCCCGCGACGTCGACCAGGCCCAGGCCCTGCTCCGTACGGCCACGGCCCAGCTCGCCGCGCACAGCGCCGCCGTGGAGAGCGCCCGGGCCGCGCACGCGGACCTGCTGCACGCCCACCGCACCGCCGAGGACGGCGCCGGCGGCTTCGAGGAGACCGCGGCGCTGCTGCGGGACATGCTGCGCGGCTCGGCCTCCGAGGACGCCGACGGCGGCCGGGGCGGAGCGAAGCGGAGCCAAGCGCAGCAGGAGGAGGAGCAGGAGCCGGCGCCCCACGCGGGCACGCTCGAAGAGGCCCGGCAGTCCGCCACCGAGGCCCGCCGCTCGCTGCGCGCCTGCGCCGCCGACCTCTCGGCCGCCGAGTCCGCCGTCCGCGAGGCGAGCGACATCCTGGTCCGGCACGCCAACGCCACCCGCTACGAGCAGGTACGCACCCCCGCGCGCCAGCAGATCCGCGAACTGCCCGCCTCCGCCCTCCCCGAGCACGCCGCTGCCTGGGCCACGGCCTTCGCCCCGCGGCTGCGCGTCCTCACCGACGAACTGGAGCAGCTGGAGCGCAACCGCGACAGCATCGTCGACCGCCTGCGCGGGCTCGTCGAATCGGCCCTGGCCACCCTGCGCTCCGCGCAGCGGCTCTCCCAGCTCCCGGAGGGGCTCGGTGAATGGTCTGGACAGGAGTTCCTGCGGATCCGCTTCGAGGAACCCGACCAGGCCACGCTCACCGAGCGGCTCGGCGAGGTCATCGACGAGGCCACCCGCGCGGCGGTGAAGAAGAACAGCACCGCCTCCTTCGGCGAGGGCCGGCGCGACGGCATGTCGCTGCTGCTGCGCGGGGTCCAGGCGGCGCTGGAACCCAAGGGCATCTCCGTCGAGATCCTGAAGCCGGACGCGGTGCTGCGCGCCGAGCGGGTCCCCGTCGGGCAGATGGGCGACGTGTTCTCGGGCGGGCAGCTGCTGACCGCGGCGATCGCGCTGTACTGCACGATGGCGGCGCTGCGCAGCAACGACCGCGGGCGCGACAAGCACCGCCACGCGGGCACGCTCTTCCTCGACAACCCGATCGGACGCGCGAACGCCACCTACCTGCTGGAACTCCAGCGGGCCGTCTCGGACGCGCTCGGCGTGCAGCTCCTCTACACGACGGGGCTCTTCGACACGACGGCGCTCGCCGAATTCCCGCTGGTCATCAGGCTGCGCAATGACGCGGACCTGCGGGCGGGGCTGAAGTACATTAGCGTCGAGGAACACCTGCGCCCGGGCCTGCCGCAGCAGTCCCCGGAGGAGGAGACCATCCACGGCGAGATCACGGCCACCCGCATGTTCCGCCGCAGCGCCACCTGATTCCCCTCCCTCGCGGTCGCCACGGCTCCCCAGCGGCCCGGAGCGGCGGCCGGGCGGTCGCGGCCCCGGATGTGCGGCTACCGCCGCCCGGGAGCCGCGAACTGGCCGTGGTGGCGCGGTATTCGGGCCGGCCGCGGCTGCCGCGCCACGTGGCGGGCTTCGCGCCGGGCTTCGCGGCGGCGGGCCCGCGCCGTGCTGCTCGGCTCCGAGAGGACCCCGTACCGCTGGTTCCACGCCTGCCGGGTGACCCACACGTCCAGGACGGCCCACGTGGCCACGATCGTCCCCGCGATCGCGCCGAGCGCCATCGGGAAGGCCAGCCAGGAACCGGTGAGCGTGAGGAAGAAACTGATCGTCGCCCCGATCAGGGTCACGGCCACGATCAGCACCGCCCGTACCGCGGCCGTCCGCACCGGATCCGGCATCCGGCGCCGCCGAGCCGGCTCCTCCACCCACAGCGCCCGCCGCACCGGCACAACGGCCGGCGCTGAAACACCGCCGTCTTCCTTGTCCCTGCCCGCATATCCGTTCATGGCCCGCTCACTTCCCACCGCTCACTCCCCACCGCGCGGTCCGTACCGCTGTCCCGCTCCACCGACTTCGCCCCTCACACGTCTACCCCGTCTACCCCGACGTGCCCTCCCCAACAGACAGACGTCCGGCGGTGGCACAAGATTCCCGCATCGTGGACGCTTCCACCGGTAGTGGACCTTCACGGAACAAAAAATTCCAGCCATCCATCCAGTTACGGGAACCGACCGCCCATCAAGTGTCATGTAGCGCATATCGGTCCGCTCCTGACCGGAACTGTCCGACAACTCATGATCTTCGTCCGGGGGTCCGGCCGAAAACGTCCGGACACGTCTTCGATGCCGCTCCCGCGCAGTAGTAGGCTCACGCCGTTTAAATGTCGGAACACCGATCCCCTGCAAGGGGGTTGAGCTGGGGGAGGCTGGGGAGGCCATGCGCTTTCGCGGGAAGTCCATCCGCCGGAAGATCGTGGCGTTGCTCCTTGTGCCGCTCGTCTCCCTGACCGCCCTCTGGGGCTTCGCGACCGTCATCACCGGCCGTCAAGCCGTCCAGCTCCTCGACGTCGCCTACGTGATCGAAAAGGTCGGCTACCCCATCGAGGACGTCGTCCGCGTCATCCAGAAGGAACGCCGCCAGACCCTCGTCGTCCTCGGCGACCCCCGCGCCGCCACCGCCACGGCCGAACTCACCAAGCGCCGCACGGCCACCGACGAAGCCGTCGAGGAATTCAGCGGGAACGGCCGCGACCCCGAGGTCCTCGACGAGCTGAGCCCCCAGAACGCCCACCGGATGCGCTCCATCCTGGCCGCCTTCCAGGGCATCGGCGCACTGCGCAGCTCCGTCGACCAGAACGCCATCGACCCCGGCCAGGCCCTGGAGCTGTACAGCCGCCTCGTGGACCCCTGCTACGACTTCCTCATGAACCTCCACGCCCTCGAAGACGTGGAGATGGACAAGCAGGGCCGCGCCCTCGTCGGGATCACCCGCGCCCGCGAGACGCTCTCGCGCGAGGACGCCGTCGTCGCCTCCGCGCTGGCCGCCCGCAGCGTCAGCGCCACCGACATCCGGCACGTCTCGGACTTCGCCGCCCAGCGCACACTGCTCTACGAGCTCAACCTAGCGGTCCTGCCCGCCGCCGACCGCGAGCGCTTCCAGCAGTACTGGAACAGCCCCGGCACCAAGGCGCTGCGCGAAGCCGAGGAGCGGTTCATCTCCGGCGGCGCGGTCAAGAACCCGCGCGGCGTCACGGCCGCCCAGTGGGACGAGGCCGCGACCAAGGTCCTCGACGAGCTCGCCGTGATGGGCACCGAGGCCGGCGACCGCTACCAGCAGCGCGTCGAGCCCGTCGCCATGGACGTCATGGTCCAGGCCGCCGTCGCCGGCATCCTTGGCTTCATCGCCCTGAGCGTGTCCCTGGTCCTGTCCGTACGCATCGGCCGCGACCTGATCCGGGATCTGTCCCGCCTGCGCAAGGAGGCCCACGAATCCTCCGGCGTCCGGCTGCCGAGCGTGATGCGCCGCCTCGCCGCCGGTGAACACGTGGACATCGAGACCGAGTCGCCCCGCCTTGAGTACGAGAAGGACGAGGTCGGCCAGGTCGGCCAGGCGCTCAACACCCTCCAGCGCGCCGCCGTCGAGGCCGCCGTCAAACAGGCGGAGCTGCGTCGCGGCGTGTCCGAGGTATTCGTCAACCTGGCCCGCCGCAACCAAGTGCTGCTGCACCGCCAGCTGACCCTCCTCGACACCATGGAACGCCGTACGGAGGACACCGAGGAGCTGGCCGACCTCTTCCGCCTCGACCACATGACCACACGCATGCGCCGCCACGCCGAAGGCCTGGTCATCCTCTCCGGCGCCGCCCCCTCCCGCCAGTGGCGCAACCCCGTCCAGCTGATGGACGTCGTACGGGCCGCGGTCGCCGAAGTCGAGGACTACGAGCGCATCGAGGTACGCCGGCTGCCGCGCCTCGGCATCGCCGGCCCCGCCGTCGCCGACATCACCCACCTCCTCGCCGAACTGCTCGAAAACGCCACCGTCTTCTCGCCGCCGCACACCGCCGTCCACGTACACGGCGAGCGCGTGGCCAACGGCTTCACCCTGGAGATCCACGACCGCGGCCTCGGCATGCACCCCGAGGCGCTCCTCGACGCCAACCTCCGGCTCGCCGAGACGCCCGACTTCGAGCTCTCCGACACCGACCGCCTCGGCCTCTTCGTCGTCAGCCGCCTCGCGCAGCGGCACAGCGTCAAGGTGGTCCTCCAGCCCAGTCCGTACGGAGGCACCACCGCGGTGGTGTTCCTCCCGATCGCACTGCTGACGGAGGCTCCCGACACCAACGGCACGGGCCACCGGCTGGACGGGGCCAGGGGCGGCCGGCCGGCCAGGCCCGTCAGGGCGGCCGGGAATGCGCGGGCGGCAGGGAACGCCCGCATACAGCCGGCCCGGCCCGCGCCCAGGGCCGCCGTGGAACGTGCCCCCTCCGGCCGCCCGCTGCCCGCCGCCGACCTGCGCGGCCCGGTCGAGCTGGAGGCGCCCCTCGGGGTGCCCGGGCTGGACGGCCTCGACGACCCCGCGGTCCTGGACGAGGTCGCCCCCGCCAGCCCGGGCCTCACCGGTCTCACCGGCCCCGCCATGGCGACGCTGGACGACGAGACCCCGCCGAACGGCACCCCGCGCAGCGCCCTGCTCGGCCTGCGCCCGCCGGGCCGGCCGCACACCGACCGGCACGCGGAGCTGGGCGGCCCCCGCCGGAACGACCGGGACGGCTTCCGCGACGGTTTCCGCGACAGCTCACGCGACCGGGACCGGGACCACGAGGGTCTGCGGGACCGTGACCGCCTGCGCGACCGGGACGGTTCCCGCGAAGGTTTCCGTGACCGTGACCGCGACGGCCTGCGGGACCGCGACGGATTCCGTGACCGCGACGGCGACCGCCGCGCCGAGCGGGTCTCCGACCGGCGCCGGGACGGCGAGCGCGAGCGCGACCGCAGACCGTTCGCCCCCACCGGTCCCGTCCGGCTGGAGAGCCCGCACGGGGACACCGTTCGCGCGGACGGTCCCCGCGCCTCGGGCTCCATACCGCTGCCGCGCCGCCGCCCGACCCCCACCCTCGTCGCCGAGCACGGCCGCCGCGTGGAGCCCCGAACCGTCTCCGCGGTCCCCAAGCCCGCATCCGCCCGCGCCCCCGGCGAAACCGGGGCCAAGCCCGGCCTGGACACCTCGGCGCTGCCCCGCCGGGTCCGCCAGGCCAACCTGGCGCCGCAGCTGAAGAACGCCCCGGCCCCCGGTCCGGCCGACTCCGCCGCCGAGCCGGTGGAAGAACGGGACGCGGAGGAGGTGCGTACGCGCATGTCCGCACTCCAGCGCGGCTGGACCGCGGGCCGCAAGCAGCACGCACAGCAGCAGTCGGAGACCGAGGCCGGCACCTCCGCCGCCACAGGTCCCGCGAACGAGAACGAAGGGGACGGTCGATGACCGCACCGCAGACCGGCAACGACACCAGGGGCCGTGGCTCCGGCCCGCTCAACTGGCTGCTCGACGAGCTCGTCGACCGGGTCGGCAGCATCCGCAAGGCGGTCGTCCTCTCCGGCGACGGCCTGCCCACCGGCAGCTCCCAGGACCTGACGCGCGAGGACAGCGAGCACCTGGCGGCGGTGGCCTCCGGATTCCACAGCCTGGCCAAGGGAGTGGGCCGCCACTTCGAATCGGGCAAGGTCCGCCAGACCGTGGTGGAACTGGACGATGCCTTCCTCTTCGTGATGGCGGCCGGCGACGGCAGCTGCCTGGCGGTGCTGTCCGACGCCGACTCCGACGTGGGGCAGGTCGCGTACGAGATGACGCTGATGGTCAAGCGAGTGGGCGACCACCTGGCGACCGCCCCGCGCACCGGGCTGCCAGCCGGAGGGTGAGTCGTAGGGCATGAGCGATCCAGGCCAGGACCACCCCGGCGGCACCCCCGCGGGCAGCGCCGGCGACCACCCCGCCCGCACCCGCGCGGGCAGCGCCGAGGACCACCCCGCCCGCACCCGCGCGGGCAGCGCCGGCGACCACCCCGCCCACGGCGCCGGGGAGGCGCCCGCCCCCGGCCACGCGCACTGGTTCGACGACGAGGCGGGACCCGTGGTGCGTCCGTACGCGATGACCCGCGGCCGGACCAGCCACGCGGGCCAGCACCGGCTGGACCTCATCGCGCTCGTCGTCGCCGAAACGGCCGCCGACGATCCGGTCTGGGACCTGACCCTGTCCCCGGAACACGCCCACATCCTCGGGCTGTGCCGCGAGCGCCCGCAGTCGGTCGCCGAACTCGCGGCGGAGCTCGATCTCCCCATCGGCGTCGTCCGGGTCCTGATCGGTGACCTGGCCGACGACCAACTGGTCCACGTGACCAGGCCGGTACCTCCGGCCGAACTGCCCGACGAATCCATTCTGCGTGAGGTGATCGATGGCCTTCGGGCGCTCTAGCCGCACCGGCGCCATGCATGCCGTGTCGCCGGTCGAACCGCTGACCTTGAAGATCCTGGTCGCGGGCGGCTTCGGGGTGGGCAAGACCACCCTGGTCAGTGCGGTAAGTGAGATCAGGCCGCTGCGCACCGAGGAACAGCTCTCGGAGCCGGGCATCGGTATCGACGACACCGGGGGAGTGGAGGGCAAGACCACGACGACCGTGGCCATGGACTTCGGGCGCATCACCCTGCGCGAGGACCTGGTGCTGTACCTGTTCGGCACACCGGGGCAGGACCGGTTCTGGTTCCTCTGGGACGAGCTGGCCCAGGGCTCGCTCGGCGCGGTGGTCCTCGCCGACACCCGCCGCCTCGCCGACTGCTTCGCCGCGATCGACTACTTCGAGCGGCGCGAGATCCCGTTCCTGGTCGCGGTCAACTGCTTCGACGGCGCCGACCGGCACCCCGTGGTGACCGTACGCGAAGCGCTCGACCTCGATCCCGGGGTGCCGGTGCTGCTGTGCGACGCACGGGACCGGGAGTCCGTGAAGGACGTCCTGGTGGGGGTCGTGGAGCACGCCATGTCGCTGGCCCGGGCCCGCCGCCAGAGCCTGCCGACGGGCACCTGACGCGAGGCGCCCGAAGACGCGGGGCGCGAAGACGCGGTGTCCGGCGACGTGGGCGCGGTGGCGCCGGCCGGCCCGATGACCACGCCGGACACGGAGGCGGCCCGTACCCCCGCCGACTGGGGTACGGACCGCAGCTCTCATGGGGGGATTCGGGGGTGCCCCGTCAGCCGTACGGGACTGTGCAGCGAGTGTGAACCCGCCACCGGGGACCGTCAAGTATCCGGACACCACCGGCGGTTCAGCGCACGGCGACCACGGCCGACCCGTGCCCGAACAGCCCCTGGTTGGCGGTGATCCCCACCCGAGCACCGGGCACCTGCCGGTCCCCGGCCGTGCCGCGCAACTGCCACGTCAGCTCGCACACCTGGGCGATGGCCTGCGCCGGCACCGCCTCCCCGAAGGAGGCGAGCCCCCCGCTGGTGTTGACGGGAATCCGCCCGCCGAGGGCCGTCGCCCCCTCCCGTACGAGCTTCGCCCCCTCGCCCTCCCCGCAGAGGCCGATGTCCTCGTACCACTCCAGCTCAAGGGCGGTGGACAGGTCGTACACCTCGGCGAGCGAGAGGTCCTCGGGTCCGAGCCCCGCCTCCTCGTAGGCGGCGCGGGCGATCGAGGACCGGAAGCTGCCCGGCGCGGGGCGTACGGCCGTCGTCGCATCGGTGGCGATGTCGGGGAGGTCCAGGACGGTACGGGGATAGGTGGGCGTCACCGTCGACACGGCCCGGATCCGCACCGGGTCGACGACCCCGCGCGAGCGCGCGAAATCCATGCTGGTGAGCACCAGGGCCGCGCCCCCGTCGGAGGTGGCGCAGATGTCGAGCAGCCGCAGTGGATCGGCGACGACGGCCGAGGCCGCGACCTCTTCGGCGGTCACCGTCCTGCGGTAGCGGGCGCGCGGATTGAGCGCGCCGGCCACCGCGTTCTTCACCTTGACCTGGGCGAAGTCCTCGGGGGTGTCCCCGTACACGGCCATCCGGCGCCTGGCGTACAACGCGAAGTACGCCGGGTTGGTGGCCCCCAGCACGCGGAACCGCAGCCAGTCCGGATCGTCCGGCCGGTCGCCTCCCGCCGGTGCGAAGAAACCCTTCGGCGCCGCGTCCGCGCCCACCACCAGCACCACATCGGCCAGTCCGGCCAGGATCTGGGCCCGGGCCGCCCCGATCGCCTGCGCGCCGGAGGCGCAGGCCGCGTACACGCTGGTCACCCGCGCGCCCTGCCAGCCGAGGGCCCGGGCGAAGGTCGCGCCGGCCACGTAGCCCGGGTATCCGGAGCGCACGGTGTCGGCGCCGACGACGGACCCCACGTCCCTCCAGTCCAGTCCGGCGTCGGCGAGCGCCGCGCGCGCGGCGGTCCGCCCGTACTCCACGAAGCTGCGGCCCCACTTGCCCCAGGGGTGCATGCCGGCCCCCAGCACGGCGACCTGCCCGCTCACGCCGGTTCCCCCGCCCCGGCGACGGGCCTGAACCGCCAGGTGGTCCAGGCCGTCCCCGCGTCCTCATCCAGCACGCCGCCCACCACCTCGACCTCCATCCCGACCGCCAGATCGGCCACGGTCACCCCGGGCTCCGCCTGCCCCAGCACGACCATCCCCTCGGCCGCCAGCTCCACCGCCACCAGGGTGTACGGCTCCCAGGGCGCGTCCGGGTCGGACACGTACGGCGCGGGGGGCCGGTAGCGCCCGTCGGTGTAGGACCAGACCCGCCCGCGCGCGGACAACGGCACCTCGGCGAGCTCCCCGCCGCCGGGGCAGTGCGGATTGCGGCAGTACGCGTCCTCGCGGGGGAAGAACACCGCGGCGCAGGCGGAACACCGGGTGCCGAGCAGCCGGAAGCCGCCGTCCGGTCCGGTCTCGGTGAACCACCCGCGGACGACGGGTGTGCGTGTGCGTGCCAAGACGACCCCTCCGTACCAGAGAACTGACGCTTCGTCAGAAGTCTGTCACGGCTGGGCGGACCGGGTCACCGGGTCACCGGTTCTCCGTGAGCCGCGGCCGCACCGCCGCGGCGGACACGGGGAAGTCGAAGAAGACGCCGGGGAACGCCTCCGGCTCGTGGGTGAAGTGCCACCACTCCTCGGGAAGATTGACGAAACCCTGCTCCGCCAGCACCCGCTTGAGCAACTGCCGGTGGGCGCGGGCCGTACCGGTGATCCGTGGGTCATCCGTGTGGGACAGGGGATCGAAGAAGTCGAAGGGCGTGCCCATGTCCACGGCGCGGCCCGGAAGCCGTTCCAGCGACACATCGACGGTGCTCCCGCGGCTGTGCCCGGACTTCTCGGCGATGTACCCCTCCGGAATCAGCCGGCCACGATCCACGGACGGATAGAACTCGGCCTTCACCGCCGCGTCACCCGGGCCGTCCGCCTGCCGGGCCCACCGCACGAACCGGTCGACCGCCCGCTGGGGCCGGTAGCAGTCGTAGACCGTGAGCGAGTAGCCGCGCCGCAACAGCCCCCGCTGCGCCCGGCGCAACGCCTCGGCGGCGGGGCGGGCGAGCAGGCAGACCGGCTCCTCGTACCCTTCCACGACACCGCTGGTGAAATTCCGCTCCCCGGCGTAGCGGATGTCCTGGCCGATGCTCGGATCCACCTCGCGCAGCGCCACGAAGCCGGGCGGAGCCGCACCGTCCGCCCGCTGGGGCCGGCTGTCGCCGGCCGCGCTCCCCACCGGAGCCCCGCACCCCGCCGCCACACCGGCCAGCACCGCCACCGCGACCGCAACCACCCTCATCGGCATAGCCCTTGGCATACCATCGCGGGATGCCCGCACAGCTGAAGGACTCGCACTGCTCCACCTGCGGAACGCGGTACGGGTCGGCCACCTGGCCCCGCACCTGCGCCGGCTGCGGCGCCACCGCCTACCGCAACCCGCTCCCCGTGGCCGTCGCCCTCCTCCCCGTCGAGGACGAGCGCGGCACGGGCCTGGTCGTCATCACCCGCACCATCGAACCGGCCCTCGGCGGCGTCGCCCTGCCCGGCGGCTTCATCGACTTCGGCGAGGACTGGCGCCGGTCGGTCGTCCGCGAGCTCCACGAGGAGACCGGCATCAAGGCCCCCGCCTCGGAGGTCACCCTGGCCGACGCCCTCAGCTCCCCGGCGGGCCACCTCCTCCTCTTCGGGCTCCTCCCCCTGCGCCCGGCCGCAACCCTCCCCGCTTCGGCGCCGACGGAGGAGACGACGGGCTATCACATCCTGCGCGGCCCGGCGGAACTCGCCTTCCCGCTCCACACCCAGGTGGCTGCCTCGTGGTTCGCGGGCCGCTACGCCTGAGGGAGCCCCGACGGGCCGCGCTCCGGGTCCGGGTCCGGGCCGGGTCCGTACGGGGGCGGGGTCGCGGCGGGCGCGCCCTCCCGTGACTACAGACCCCGCAGGGCGACGCCCTCCACCGCATCCCCCGCCTCATCCTCCACCACCACCGCGTCCCCGGCCCACCGCACCGTGTACCGCTCGACCACCCCCGGTTCGAAGCCCGGCCCCGGGTCCCGGATCACGATCCCGCCGCCCGTGCGCCCCCGCGCCGGAGCCCAGGCCTCCAGGGTCACCCCGCCGTCACCGGAGCGCACCGGCAGCACCGAGCCCGCCCGCGCCAGCACCGGAATCCGGCCCCGGGGCGCGTCCAGCAGGACCTGCCCGGGACCTTCGTGCGCCGTGCCCGAGGCGGTGTCGTACCACCGCCCCCGCGGCAGCCGCACCGCCCGCCGGTCCGCACCGCACTCCAGCACCGGGGCGACCAGCAACGCGTCCCCCAGCAGGAAGGCGTCCTCGCAGTCCCGCAGCGCCCGCTCCTGCGGCGCCCCCCACCACACCGGCCGCACGTAGGGAGCGCCCGTCCGCCGGGCCAGATGGGCCAGCGTCACCAAGTACGGCCGCAGCCGATCCCGCTCAGCCATCACCGCCCGGGCGTGCTCCGCCACCTCCGCCCCGAACTCCCACGGCTCCCGCGGCCCGGCCCACATCGCCGAGTGCGTCCGGAACAGCGGCAGGTACGCCCCCAGCTGCAGCCACCGCAGGTACAGCTCGGGCGAAGGGAACCCGCCGAAGCCGCCGACGTCCGGCCCCGAGTACGGCACCCCGCACAGGCCCAGCCCCAGGACCAGCGCGAGGGACGCCCGCAGCCCCTCCCAGCTCGTCTCCACGTCACCGGACCACGTGCCCCCGTACCTCTGCATCCCCGCCCATCCCGACCGGGAGAACAGGAACGGCCGTTCACCGGGCCGCAGCCGGACCAGCCCCTCCCAGCCCGCCCGCGCCATCCCGAGCCCGTAGACGTTGTGCCCGGCCCGGTGGTCCCCGCCCGCGCCGTCCATCGCGTGCCGGGCCGACCGCGGCAGCGTGCGGTCCCCGAACGGGGCGAAGGACACCGGCTCGTTCATGTCGTGCCAGAAGCCGGCGAAGCCCTGCGCGAGCCGCTCCTCGTACAGGCCGCCCCACCACTCCCGCACCGCCGGATCGGTGAAGTCCGGGTACGCGCACTCACCCGGCCACACCTCCCCGCGGACCTCCCGGCCCCGCGCGTCCCTTACGAAGGCCCCGCCCGGTCCCACCGCGCGCCCCGACACGTGCACCGCGTCGCCCGTCTTCACCGCCGGATCGACGATCGACACCAGCCGTACGCCCTGCTCCCGCAACTCCCGCGCCAGCCCCGGCAGATCCGGGAACCGCTCCTGGTCCACCGTGAAGACGCGGTGCCCGTCGTAGTGATCGATGTCCAGATGGACGGCCGACAGCGCCAGCCCCCGCTCCGCGTACCCCGCCACCACGCGCCGCACCTCCGCCGCGCTGCCGAAACCCCACCGCGCGTGCTGGTACCCCAGCGCCCACTCCGGCGGCACAGCGGCGGCGCCCGTCAGCGCCGACCAGCCCTGGAGCACCCGCGCGGGCGTCCCCACCAGCACCCAGCAGCGCAACGGACCGCCCTCCATGCGCAGCTCGCTCGACCCGGGCAGGTCCGCCCCCGAGCCCGCGCCCTCCTCACCCTCGCGCAGGACCACGCGCCCGTCCCAGGAGTTGTCGTGGAACAGCAGGTGCGTCCCCGCGTCGGCGACCACCAGCTGCACCGGCATGGTGAGGTACAGCGGATCATCGCCCGGCTTGAAGCCTCCCTTCGGGTCCGTGTTCCACAGCCGGTAGACCCCGTCCCGCAGCCGGGGCCCCGCCGCGCGCCCGCCCAGCCCGAAGAACCGCGCGTCGGGCGCCACCTCGCTCCGCTGCGACCACCGCGCCTCACCCACCCCGCGCCCGGGCCCCCGCCCCCCGGCAGCCCCGTCCTCCCCTCCGCCCTCCTGGGCTGCCCCGTCCCCGGGCCCCCGCCCCCCGGCAGCCCCGCCTTCTGCTCCCGCGCCCGTTGCTGCCCTGCCCTCTGCTGCCCTGTCCTCTGCTGCCGCGGCCTCGGCTGTGCGGCCCCTTCCGCTTCCGGCCCGCCCCGCGTCCGCCGGCTCCCACCACCGCGGCGGCAGCTCCCGCCGCAGCACCGTGCCGCCCGGCGTCCGCACCTCCACCGCCCCGTGCCGGGACACCGCCACCGTCACCCGCTCCGACACCACCCGCCAGCCGCCCCCGGTATCCGGCTCCAGCACGGCCCGCGGATCCGGCTCCGGCCCGCTGCCCACCACCGCGTAGGAGGGCGTCGGCCCCGCCCCGTCCCAGCCCCAGAACACCGCACCGCCCGCGGTGACCCGTACCAGCAGCTCCGAACGCTCGAACCGCAGCACGCCCCCGCCCGGCAGCGGTTCGGTGCCGCTCAGCAGCCCGGGGACACGCGCCCGCTCGCCACCCCGGCGCGCGAGCTCCACCGCGTCCGCGTCCGCGCGCCAGTTCCGCCAGGCCGAGCGCCAAGCGCGCCGTCCGCTTTCCGTACCGATGTCCTTCACCGCACGCACCAGATCCCGACCGTCCATACCGCTCACCCTGCCACCGGGCCACGGGCGAAGGCGCGGGGTTCAACTGCCGTTCACCCGTGAGCGACCCGGCCGCGCCTGCGCGAGGCCCCGACCGCTCCTTCCGCACCCACACGAGATACCTGGCCCGGCACGACTCCGGAGGTGGATCATCCGCGCGCCCGGGACAGCTCTGGTGCGTATGTCGATCACATGGCATCGTCCCAGTGAGCCGCCGCACGCACACCCTCCGCGCGATGGCACCGTACGCACACCAGCGTGAGCCGCAGACTTGACCGGGAGCCGACCCATGACCTCAGCCATCCAGCCGGAACCCCTCTGGACCCCCGGCCCCGACCGGATCGCAGCGGCCAAGATCACCGCCTTCCAGGCCTGGGCCGCGGAACACCACGGCGCTCCCGCCGACGGCGGCTACTCGGCCCTGCACAGCTGGTCCGTCGACGAGCTCGACACCTTCTGGCAGGCCGTGGCCGAGTGGTTCGAGGTCCGCTTCACCACCCCGTACGAGTCAGTCCTCGCCGACCGGTCCATGCCCGGCGCCCGCTGGTTCACCGGAGCCACCCTCAACTACGCCGAGCACGCCCTGCGCGCCGCCGAGGACCCGGCCCGCGCCGAGGACCCCGCCCTGCTGTACGTGGACGAGAGCCACGAGGCCACCCCCGTCACCTGGGCCGAGCTCCGCCGCCAGGTCGGCTCGCTCGCCGCCGAGCTGCGCGCCCTCGGCGTACGCCCCGGCGACCGCGTCAGCGGCTACCTCCCCAACATCCCCGAGGCCGCCGTCGCCCTCCTGGCCACCGCCGCCGTCGGGGGCGTGTGGACCTCCTGCGCGCCCGACTTCGGCGCCCGCAGCGTCCTGGACCGCTTCCAGCAGGTCGAGCCGGTCCTCCTCTTCGCCGTCGACGGCTACCGCTACGGCGGCAAGGAGCACGACCGCCGCGACACCGTCGCCGAGCTCCGCGCGGAGCTGCCCTCGCTGCGCGCCGTCGTCCACATCCCCCTGCTCGGTACGCCGGCCCCCGCGGGCGCCCTCGACTGGTCGGCCGTCACCGCGGGCGACGCCGAGCCGGTCTTCGAGGCGGTCCCCTTCGACCACCCCCTGTGGGTCCTCTACTCCTCCGGTACGACGGGCCTCCCCAAGGCCATCGTCCAGTCCCAGGGCGGCATCCTCCTGGAACACCTCAAGCAGCTCGGCCTGCACTGCGACCTCGGCCCGGAGGACCGGTTCTTCTGGTACACCTCCACCGGCTGGATGATGTGGAACTTCCTGGTCTCCGGCCTGCTCACCGGTACCACGGTCGTCCTGTACGACGGCAGCCCCGGCTACCCCGACACCGGCGCCCAGTGGCGCATCGCCGAGCGCACGAAGGCCACCCTCTACGGCACCTCCGCCGCCTACGTCATGGCCTGCCGCAAGGCAGGCGTCCACCCGGCCCGGGACTTCGACCTCTCCCACGTGAAGTGTGTGGCCACGACGGGCTCCCCGCTTCCGCCGGACGGCTTCCGCTGGCTCCACGACGAGGTGGCCGAAGACCTGTGGATCGCCTCCGTCAGCGGCGGCACCGACGTGTGCAGCTGCTTCGCCGGCGCCGTCCCCACGCTCCCCGTCCACATCGGCGAACTCCAGGCCGCCTGCCTCGGCACGGACCTCCAGGCCTGGGACCCCTGCGGCAAGCCGGTCATCGGAGAGGTGGGCGAGCTCGTCGTCACCAACCCCATGCCCTCCATGCCGATCCGCTTCTGGAACGACCCCGACGGCAGCCGCTACCGCGACAGCTACTTCGAGATGTTCCCGGGCGTCTGGCGCCACGGAGACTGGATCACGATCAGCGAGCACGGCTCCGTGACCATCCACGGCCGCTCGGACTCCACCCTCAACCGCCAGGGCGTCCGGATGGGCTCCGCCGACATCTACGAGGCCGTCGAACGGCTTCCCGAGATCAAGGAGTCGCTGGTCATCGGCCTGGAAGAGCCGAACGGCGGCTACTGGATGCCCCTCTTCGTCCACCTCGCCCCCGGCGCCACCCTGGACGACGACCTGCGCGACCGCATCAAGGGGACGATCCGCGCGGAACTGTCCCCGCGCCACGTCCCCGACGAGATCATCGAGGTCCCCGGCATCCCGCACACCCTCACCGGCAAGCGCATCGAGGTCCCGGTCAAGCGCCTCCTCCAGGGCGCGCCCCTGGCCAAGGCGGTCAACCCGGGCTCCGTGGACAAGGTCGAACTCCTCCACTTCTACGAGGAGCTGGCCCGCACCCGTACCAGCACCCACGGCTGAGGGGCACTGTCAGTGGCGATGATTACGCTGAGTGAGCAAGTGATCGCGCCACTCAGGGGGAGCCATGCCACCGACGAACGACACCGGGACCACCGACACCAACAACAGCGGGTCCAGTGAGCCCCGTAGGTCCAGCGGGACGAGCGGGACCAACGGGACCGGCGCGACCAGTGCCACCGACCGCCGCCGCAGGCTGCGCCGCGAAGCCCCCAGCATCTTCGGCCTCCTCGCCGACCCCGGGGACTTCGCGGCCATGCGGCGCTACGACAGCTTCGCCTTCGAAGACCACGGCGAATACCTCCGCCAGGTCGACGGCCTGCTCCGGTCCCTCACGGCCCAGGGCATCCACACCGCGGTCGCCCTCTTCGACGCGGATGAGTACGCCGACTACTGCGCGGAGGAGGGCCTGGATCCGGACACCGCCGAAACCCGCACCCGTTTCACCGCGGAACTGGCCGGAGCCGGGCCGCTCCTGCCCTATGCCGGCCAGCCCATCGAGGAGCTGGCCCCGCTCCTCGTCGACGCGGCCGTCCGGCTCGCCACCTGGGAGTACGCCACCACCCTCCTCGCCGGAATCGGCCGCTGCGCCGACTGCGGCGAGGACATCGGCCACGCCTCCTTCGAACGGGCCGCGGACGCGCTCAAACGCCTCCTGGCCGGCGCGGGCCCCGGCCACCACCACCTGGTCTGCAGCGTCCCCACCGAGGGGCAGCAGCTCCTGGCCGTCCTCCACGCCACGGTGCCCGCCGCCGAAGCGGCCGACGAGCCCGGCGGGCCACCGCGGACCGACGGCCGTGACGGGCTCGACTTCGTGACCGTCCTGGCCGCCGGACTCGCCCTCGGCGGACCCGGCGGCTTGGTCCTGCGCAGCACCACCGACGGCGACCGCGACCGGGTCCACGGCTGGCGCCTGGACCGAGGCCGGCTGACCGCACTCTCGGCGGCCGCCGTGTTCAACGCGTACTGCACGGACGCCGACACCGGAGAGCCCGTCGCCCCCGAACCGGGCGTCGAGTACTGCCCGGGGTACGAGGTGGACGAGCCCGGCCCGCACCACTGAGCAGAGCGGCAGTCGAGGAGGCAGGGACGACCGAGGGGCCCTCGCAACCGGCGAAGGCCCCTCGATCGACACCGCACGCGGCGGGTCCGGTTACTCGCCGGACAGCACCGCCTGCGCGGCCAGGCGTGCTTCCTCGGCGCTGTCCGTGGCACGCGCCGCCGCCGCGGCGCGCTCGCACTGGGCCAGCGTGTACTTGGCGAGCGTCGCCCGCACGTACGGAATCGAAGCGGCACCCATCGACAGGGAGGTGACACCCAGGCCCGTCAGCACACAGGCCAGCAGCGGGTCGGAAGCGGCCTCGCCGCAGACACCGCAGCTCTTGCCCTCCGCCCTGGCCGATTCCGCGGACATCGCGATCAGGTCCAGCAGCGCCGGCTGCCAGGGGTCCTGCAGCCGCGACACCGCCCCGACCTGACGGTCGGCGGCGAAAGCGTACTGAGCCAGGTCATTGGTGCCCAGCGACAGGAATTCGACCTCCTGCAGGATCGAACGCGCCCGCAGCGCGGCGGAGGGAATCTCCACCATCGCGCCGAACTTCGCCCGCAGACCGGCCTCGCGGCACGCGTCCGCGAAGGCCTTGGCGTCGGTCCGGTCCGCCACCATCGGAGCCATGACCTCCAGGTAGACCGGCAGTCCCTCGGCGGCCTTGGCCAGCGCGGTGAGCTGGGTACGCAGCACCTCCGGGTGGTCCAGCAGCGAGCGCAGCCCGCGGACGCCCAGAGCCGGGTTCGGCTCGTCGCCCGGCGTCAGGAAGTCCAGGGGCTTGTCGGCGCCCGCGTCCAGCACGCGCACCACGACACGACCCTCGGGGAAGGCTTCCAGCACCTTGCGGTACGCCTGGACCTGCTTCTCCTCGGACGGCGCCTTCTTGCTGTCGTCCAAGAAGAGGAACTCGGTGCGGAACAGGCCCACGCCCTCGGCACCGGCCTCGACGGCCGCCGGCACATCCGCCGGACCGCCGATGTTGGCCAGCAGCGGCACCTTGTGGCCGTCGGAGGTGGCACCCGGACCGGAAGAGGCGGCCAGCGCGGCACGCCGCTCCGCGGCGGCGGCCTCCAGCTCGGCCCGCTTCTCCGGCGTCGGGTCGACGAACAGGTCACCCGTGCTGCCGTCCACGGCGATGAGGGTGCCTTCGGCGATCTCACAGGCACCGGGCAGCGCCACGATCGCCGGCACGCCCAGCGCCCGCGCCAGAATCGCGCTGTGACTGGTCGGGCCGCCCTCCTCGGTGACGAAGCCCAGAACGAGCGCCGGGTCGAGCAGAGCGGTGTCGGCGGGTGCCAGGTCCCGCGCGATCAGCACGTACGGCTCGTCGCTGTCCGGGACACCCGGCATCGGCACGCCCAGCAGGCGCGCCACGATGCGGTTGCGGACGTCGTCCAGGTCGGCCACCCGCCCGGCCATGTACTCGCCGGCCCCCGCCAGCAGGACGCGGTAGGCGGCGAAGGCGTCGTACACACCGCGCTCGGCCGTGCTGCCGACGGCGATCCGCCGGTCGACGTCCGCCATCAGCTCGGGGTCCGTGGCGATCATCGCCTGGGCCTCCAGCACGTGCTGAGCCTCGCCACCGGCCAACTGGCCCCGCGCGATCAGGTCGGCCGACACGGCGTCCACGGCCTGACGGGCGCGCCCCTGTTCGCGCTCCGCCTCATCCGCGGTGATCTGCCTGGCCGGCGGTTCCAGAACCGCCGTGCCCATGTGCCGAACCTCGCCGATCGCCACACCGTGGCTCACGCCGACGCCTCGCAGCGTTGTCTGCATTTCACCCGTCTCCGATTGAGCGGCGGGCCCAGCCGCCGCGGTGGATGTCCGACCCGCCCGTGCGGGCGGACAGCGTCACTGCCAGTTGAAGAGAAGGTCCCCGGCCTTCATGTCGCCACTCTCGGCGAGATCGGAGAGGGACTCGGCAGCAGCCTCCAGCGCCACGACCGGGCAGATGGCTGACTTGCCGGCAGCCTCGACGGAGGCGGGGTTCCAGCGGATGACGGCCTGGCCGCGGGTCACGGTGTCGCCCTTGTTGACGAGCAGCTCGAAGCCCTCGCCGTTGAGCTGAACCGTGTCGATCCCGAGGTGCGTGAGCACACCGTGCCCGTCGCCGTCCACGACGACGTACGCGTGCGGGTGGAGGGAGACGACGACGCCGTCGACGGGGGCCACCGCCTCCGAGGGCTCACGTACGGGATCAATGGCGGTGCCCGGTCCCACCATGGCGCCGGAGAACACCGGATCGGGCACTGCCGCGAGTCCGATGGCGCGCCCGGCAAGTGGGGACGTCACGCTGGTCATGGGGGCCTCCCAGGGGTGGGGCTTTGGGGGTCGCCGTCACTACGTGTCGCGAACGGCGCACTCTTGAGAAGGATATGTCACGAGATGTTCGGGTTCGCCCGATGTTGGTCCCGATCCGGGCTGGCCCTTCGGCACGGAGACTAGTGGACTAGACCGGTGGACTAGACCATACGCCGGAAACGATTTGCCTGGGCACCCCGGGGCCTGTACTGTCGTCACTCCCGCCAGGACGCCTCGTGTGAACACCTCGCGAACGGCTGATGGACGGGGCGCCTCCTCTTCTTGAACTCTGCTCTCCGTGCGGTTTTTCCGTGCTGACTTTATTTCCGTGCCGCCTTCCGGCTAAACGGAAGTGGTCAAGGGGAGTGGAAATCACTGATAGAGTCGCAATCGCCGGAAAGGGAAACGCGAAAGCGGGAACCTGGAAAGCGAAACCCGCTTCGACCGGGAATCGGACGCGAAAGAGTCTGATAGAGTCGGAAACGCAGAACAGCAAGAATGAAGAACAGAAGCCCGGAGGAAAGCCGCAGCCGATGTGCTGAGGTGAGTACAAAGGAAGCGTCCGTTCCTTGAGAACTCAACAGCGTGCCAAAAATCAACGCC
>NZ_JBSFTS010000035.1:0-50235 GCF_053591375.1 Streptomyces sp. NPDC003034 | reverse complement strand
TTCTGCGGCGTCGTGCATGAGGTCGAGCAGGCTGCGCTCGGCCCGCTCCATGACCAGGACGACAGCGCCGTCGAGTCCGGTCCCAGAGCGCTGCGCGCTCTGGAGCGGGAGCCCGTCGCTGCGCTCCGGGCAGGGCCGGCCCTTCGGTCCGGAGTCCTCCGCTTCACTCCGGACCGGGGCCCGGTTTCGCTGCGCTTCACCGACCCCCGGTCAACCCTTCCGCTGGGCTCCAGGGTTGACCGGGGGTCACCGCCCGCGCTGCGCGCGGGCGGTGAAGCCTTCCGCTGCGCTCCAGGCTTCTGGCCTGGAGCGCAGTCCAGGGCGGGCCCGGTCGCTCCGCTCCCCGGCCCGGGGCCCGCTGCGCGGGCGGCTGGCAACAGTGCAGGGGGGGGGGGGGCTTGGGCGGGTCCCTGACTGCGGGGCCGCGGGACAGGGGTCCGGGCACCGCCTGATGCTCGGAGAGCAGGATCACGGGAGGGGCAGGGCGTGATGCTGGCTCTGGTTCCGCTGCGCTCCACCAGAGCGGGGCCTGCTCCGCAGGGGAGGTGACCCCGTTCCACGGGGTCCTGGCCTTCGGCCCGTTGGGCGGGTCCGCTCCCCCACCCCAGGGCCCTTCCGGCTCTGCCTCCAGGCCCCGGGCCGCTGACGCGGCCCGACGGTGAGCAAAGGATGGCGGTGCGGTTACCGGACCCCCGGGCCGGCCCGTTCCCGGTCTACGTCGATTCCTCGTCTCCTTCTGCTTGCCCACTCAACGACCCACCCAAAGAGGAGCTGAGGGCGGTCGTGGGATCCGCATCCGCTCCGCCGCAGTGGTTCAAAGGGCTACCGATAGGCAACCCCAGGAGATTGCCACCACCACTACCCGTCCCACTGCGGGTCTCACCAACCGCCTGACTACCGTGATGGTTAACACAAGTGGTACTGAACGCGGGTGACAGGAAGTCACCGATACCACCGGCCCAAGCCGGGGAAGCCACCTGACCGCTCGCCAACACGGCAAACGAGACAGTGACGGCACGAACTACAACACGTGAGGGCATACACCCCACAACGACACACCTTGATCAAGGTCACACGACCCCGGCCCGGGGCACGCTGCGCGGGCGGCTGGCAACAGTGCAGGGGGGGGGCTTGGGCGGGTCCCTGACTGCGGGGCCGCGGGACAGGGGTGCGGGCACGGCCTGGTGCTCGGGGAGCTGCGCCTGCAGGGCCGACCCGGTTCACGGATGGCTAACTACGGGTCCTTGGGGCCTACGGTGCGGCTGCCTTCTTGAGCACCAGGGTCGGCGGCTCGTCCGGAGAGCGGAACTCCACCATTCCTTGCCTGGGCGTGTAGAGCTGGATGCCGCCGATCTTGCCCAGTCCGCCGTCATCGACGGTCAGGTAGACGAAGTCACTGGACGAGTCGCTGTCGACGAATTCCCATCGGCCGCTGAAGTCGGCGGGGTCGGAGAACTTTTCTGTCAACACATCGGTAGCAGAGAACAATCCGTCGGCCCCGAGTAGGATCTCGGCGCCGGTCGCATCGTTGCGGTACACGCCGGGCAGCTCGTCGGGATCGACCGAGTCCGTACACCCTGAAACGAGCACCGCAGAAGCCGCCAGTACGGCAACGAGCCACCGTCCACCCGTCCCCCTGCCCATCACAGCCCCCGTACGCATGCTCACAGACCTCTCCCCAAAAGGATGGACAGCCGCCCCTGCGACCGCACCCTCCTATTTGAACATGCTCAAAAATTGCGGCTCCCCCTGGGCCCTCCACCGCCACGTCGGGTGCGGCTCGCGGGGACTGAAGTCCGGGGAGGGGACTGCGACTCCGGGGCGGACCCCCGGCTTCCTCCGGCCTCGACGGTCCTTCCGGCCGCGCTTCCACCACCTCAGGGAGACGGACGTGATGAGTGCATCAGTTTGGACCAGCATGTAACGTTGGCGGAAAAATGGGATGCCCTGGGGTTCGTCTAGTGCGTCCAGGTGCTGAATCTCGTTTCCGGCGGATCACATTGACCGTACTCGATGGCTTTTTCGTAGGAATGGTTGCCGAAGTAAGTACACGGCGAGTAGACGGGTTGCACGCCGTACCAGACTGTCCAGATCAGAGCGGTGAGGGCGAGGGCGGACGCCAGGTGCTTCCACGTAGAGGGCCCTGCAACGGGATGAATCATGGCGCTGATCATAGGACAGGAAGTAGAGGTCATGATTTCTCTCAGGGAACACCAGGTGGACCAGCGGTCGGCATTTCGCAGATGGGTGGGATTTCCTGCACGGGCCTCTGTGCCCCCGCAGGGAGCCCGGGGCACGATCGTGTCCGCGACCGGGTCGGGCAAGACGATCACGGCCGCCGCCTGCGCACTGGAATCATTCGCGAACGGGCGGATCCTCGTCACCGTCCCGACCCTGGACCTGCTCGCGCAGACCGCCCAGGTGTGGCGCCTGGTGGGCCACCGGGCCCCGATGGTCGCCGTGTGCTCGCTGGAGAACGACCCGGTGCTCAACGAGCTGGGCGTACGTACCACCACCAACCCGATCCAGCTCGCCCTGTGGGCCGGGAAGGGGCCGGTCGTCGTGCTCGCCACTTACGCCTCCCTGGTGGACCGCGAGGACCCCGACGCTCCGGTGGGCCAGCGGACGGTTCGCGGGCCGCTGGAGGCCGCCCTGGCGGGCGGAGAGCGCCTGTACGGGCAGCAGATGGCGGGCTTCGACCTCGCGATCGTGGATGAGGCACACGGCACCGCCGGTGATCTCGGGCGGCCGTGGGCGGCGATCCACGACAACGCCCGCATCCCGGCGGACTTCCGGCTCTATCTCACCGCGACGCCGCGCATCCTGGCTGCGGCCCGGCCGCAGAAAGGCGCGAACGGGCAGGAGCTGGAGCTCGCGAGCATGGCCGACGATCCGGAGGGCACGTACGGCGCGTGGCTCGCAGAGCTCGGGCTCTCGGAGGCGATCGAGCGCGGGATCCTCGCCGGGTTCGAGATCGACGTGCTGGAGATCCGCGACCCCTCCCCCGTCCTCGGGGAGTCGGAGGAGGCGCAGCGGGGCCGGCGCCTGGCGCTCCTGCAGACCGCGCTCCTGGAACACGCCGCGGCGTACAACCTGCGTACGGTCATGACGTTCCACCAGAAGGTGGAGGAGGCCGCCGCGTTCGCGGATAAGCTGCCGGAGACGGCCGCCGAGCTGTACGTCACCGAGGCGTCCGACGAGGCCCTGGCGCGGGCGGAGGCGCTGCCGAAGTCGTCGATCGACGCGGAGTTCTACGAGCTGGAGGCCGGCCGACACGTACCCCCTGACCGGGTGTGGGCGGCGTGGCTGTGCGGCGACCACCTCGTCAGCGAACGGCGCGAGGTCCTGCGCCAGTTCGCCAACGGCATCGACGCGACCGGACACCGCGTGCACCGCGCCTTCCTCGCCAGCGTTCGCGTGCTCGGGGAAGGCGTGGACATCACCGGCGAGCGGGGAGTCGAGGCCGTGTGCTTCGCCGACACCCGCGGCTCGCAGGTCGAAATCGTCCAGAACATCGGCCGCGCGCTCCGCCTCAACCGCGACGGCACCACAAAGGTCGCCCGCATCATCGTGCCCGTCTTCCTAGAGCCGGGCGAGGACCCCACCGACATGGTCGCCAGTGCCTCGTTCCGCCCTCTTGTAGCCGTCCTCCAGGGCCTGCGTTCGCATGACGAACGTCTGGTCGAGCAGCTCGCCTCCCGCGCCCTCACAAGCGGGAAGCGCAAGCTGCACGTCCGGCGCGATGAGGACGGGCGGATCGTCGGGGCCGGCGGCGAGGGCGACGGCGAGGACCAGCAGGACGACGACACGCAGGTCGCCGCCGAAGCGGCCCTGCTCCACTTCTCCTCACCCCGGGACGCCGCCACGATCGCCGCGTTCCTGCGCACCCGCGTCTACCGGCCCGAGTCCCTGGTCTGGCTGGAGGGCTACCAGGCCCTCCTCCGCTGGCGCAAGGAGAACAAGATCACCGGCCTCTACGCCGTGCCCTACGACGTCGAGGTCGAAGTCGGGGCGACCAAGGCGTTTCCGCTTGGCCGATGGGTCCACCAGCAGCGAAAGGCGCTGCGGGCCGGGGAGCTCGAGGAACGGCGCAAGACGCTGCTGGACGCGCCGGAGGCCGGAATGCTCTGGGAACCGGGCGAGGAAGCGTGGGAGGCCAAGCTCGCCACGCTCCGGTCCTACCAGCGGGCGACCGGGCATCTCGCCCCGCGGCAGGACGCCGTGTGGGACGACCCGGCCGGCGGCGGCCCCGTGCCGGTCGGGCAGTACATGGCCAACCTCCGGCGCAAGGGCGGTCTCGGGAAGGACCCGAAGCGGGCTGACGCACGCGCGCAGCAGCTGACCGCGATCGACGAGGACTGGAACTGTCTTTGGCCCCTGGACTGGCAGCGGCACTACCGCGTCCTCGCGGACCTTGCCGAGGACGAACCCGGCGGCATCCTGCCCGAAATCCAGCCCGGCGTACTGATGGACGGCGACGACATCGGACGATGGCTCCAGCGGCAGACCCAGCCGACCACCTGGGTGCAGCTGTCGAGCGAGCAGCAGGAGCGGCTGTCGAAGCTGGGCGTACAGCCCGACCAGCCACCGGCCCCCGCCCCCACGGCCGGTCGTACGACGAAGAGCCCGAGCAAGGCACAGCAAGCGTTCCAGCGCGGCCTGGAGGCCCTCACGCAGTGGGTGGAACGGGAGGGTGCGGACCGGCCGGTACCCCGCGCCCACAGCGAGGAGGTCGCCGTCGACGGCGAGGCAGAGCCGGTGGTCGTGAAGCTGGGCGTATGGGTCTCCAACACCAAGACCAGGCGGCACAAGCTCGCCCAGGAGCAGCAGGCCGCCCTCGCTGCGCTGGGCGTCCCCTGGGCAGTGACTGCGCCGGTGCCGAGTCGGCCCGGGGGCCCGGATCCGGCGGGTGACGTCGTCGTCCAGCCCGTAGCGTCGGACGCGTCAGGGTAGGAATGCCAGGGCCGAGGCGACATCATGCGGAGAAAGAGCGCCAGGCCATGGAGTACCGACCGGCAACCAACTGACCAACACCATCACCAAAAACGTCAGCGCCAGATCGGCATCTCTGTCATCACTCGAACCCACTCACCACAACCAGCTGAACAGCACAGGCAGCGCGCCGCCGAACTGACATCACGATGCCGAACAACCAACGACAAAAACTCGCAGATCATCACACCGGGCACCTCGCACCCCGGCAGGACGCCGTCTGGGGCGAGGGCGAGGCGATGGTGCCTATCGGGCAGTACATGGCCAACCTCCGCCGGAAGGGCGCGAAGAACGGCCTGGGCAAGGACCCGGAGCGAGCGGCGGTGCGTGCCGAGCAGTTGGCGGCGATCGACCCGGACTGGGACTGCCCCTGGCCGCTCGACTGGCAGCGGCACTACAAAGTGCTCGCGGACCTGGTCGACGCTGACGGTGTGCTGCCCGACATCCAGCCCGGCGTGCTCTTCGAGGGCGACGACCTCGGACGATGGCTCACACGGCAAAGAGAAGCGACCAACTGGACACAACTCTCCGCCGAACAGCAGGAACGGCTGACAACGCTGGGCATCAAGCCCGTTGAGGCCCCGTCTCCTGCCCCGACGGCAACGCCTACGGCGAAGGGGCCAGGCAAAGCGCAGCAGGCGTTCCAGCGCGGCCTGGCGGCCCTCACCCAGTGGGTAGAGCGGGAAGGCGCGGGCCGGCCGGTGCCCCGTAGCCACACTGAGGAGATCGCGGTTGACGGCGAGACGGAGCCGGTCGTCGTCAAGCTAGGCGTATGGGTATCGAACACCCGCGCGAGGCGGGACAAGCTCACCCCCGAACAGCGGGTCACACTGAAGGAGCTGGCTGTGGAGTGGGCGTGACACCACCGGTCTCTAGACCACATGCCTTCAGAACTCCTTGCCCGCAGGAATCTGGGCTCACAGGGTCGACCGCTGGTCTGTCCGCCTCAGCGTGCCCGGCTGCTGACACTTGCTAGTGCGGGCCGTTGTCAGTGGCGACGGGACAATAGGGTCATGAACAGACGACAGCGCGGACTTTTGGCCGAGATTGAGCAGGAGGCTCTCGACGAGTCGAAGCCGCTCTCCTCAGTCCTGCGCAAATGCGTGGTCCTCGGCGGTCACAGCAGCTCCGCAGAGCTGCGGGAGTGGGCGACACGTGAACTGCGTGGCTACGACGGCATTCCCACCGACGCTCTGCCTGGGTACAGAAGGATCCCAGCGCCGATCCAGGTGAATGCGCTGCTTGGCCCCAACTCGGTGCGCGGCCAACGGATCAGCCCCTCGCAGTTGCCCGAATTCGCCCGGGACGAAGTGAAGGAGGAAGTTGCCCTGCGCAATGGCATCAGTGAGGTGGAGGCCCTGGCGCAAAGATACGAGGTCAGTGGGGAGCACGCCCATCTGAGCATCCCCGGCGGCCTGGACCTGACCCGGCTCATGGACGCGGCGTCCGGGAACTCGTTCCAGCACATCACGGACATCTACTGGTCCGTGTCTCCCGCATCCTTGCGAGGCCTGGCGGACCAAGTGCGCACGACAGTGGTCGAACTGGTTGCGGAACTACGCGCAGCCATGCCCGACGACCAGCAGATACCCACGCCCGATCAGATGGAGCACGCCCTGCATGTCGTGGTGCACGGAGACCGGGCCCGAGTGAACGTCACCGCCGCGCAGGCCTCCGGCAGCGGCAGCAGTAGTGTCGGTCAGCAGGCTGCGGACGAGGGCCCGTTTTGGAGCCATGGCAGGCGTATCGGTGCAGCCGTCGTGGGACTCGCCACGCTGGTAGGCACCGGAGCGGCCCTTTGGCCGTTGCTGGGTAAGTAGCTGCGCAGGGAGGCGGAAGCGTTCCGGGTTGGCCCGGACACACCTGGCGGATCAGCGCAAACGACGGTTGGCGGCCGGGTGCTCGCCTGCGGGCATCCTATGCTGCCCGGTCATCGCCTTCGCGTGCCGAAGTGCCGACGCTGGCACGGGAGGTCGGATATTCGGCGGACGAGAAGACGGGCGCCTCACCTCATGCCGACGGACCGGGCAGACCGTCAGGCCGACAATCACTCCACCCCACCCTGCGCGCAAGCCATCACGGGCGTACCGGCATCGCCGGTGATGCGCCACGTGAACAGGCACGCCCAGGGCAGCCAGCCATCCTCGCGATGGGCGTCCCGCGACAGCAGCTTGGTCATCTCGTGACAGCCGTGATCACTACTACAGCGCACCATGACCAGGGACAGCCCTCACATCCTTGCTGACGCCCATCCGATGTCACGGGCGCACCCATTCACGCCCGGGCACGTCGGGACGATCTACGCGGCGACGAACGCGGTGTACGCCGGCCGGGCCACCGCCCGCACAGTCAAGCTGCTGCCGGACGGCACCGTGTTCCACGACCGGGCGGCGCAGAAGATCCGGCGCCAGGAGCAGGGGTGTGAGTACGCCGCAGCCCAGCTCACCGCGCTCGGTGCTTCGCGGCCGCGCCCCGGCTGCGACCCGTCCGTCTGGCTGCGCGAGGCCCTGGCCACGGTCGGCGCCCGCAACGTCCGGCACCGCGGCGCGCACTGGTTCTGCAGACGGTTCCCGTGTGTTGCCGCTTGGTCGATGACGGTACCAGGACGAGAGGGCTGCGGCCGATGACTGCCACCCAAGGCGCCCTGTCTTGCGCTGGATTTGCCGAGGTCCCACGGCCTCGGCGTGGTGCCAGCTCTGACGACCCGACGGCATTCTTGGCAGCACCTCAGCGAGGGCGGGTTCGATGCCCGGCGACGTCGTTGAGCTGCTGTCCGAGGGCGGTGAAGGGCTTCGTGGTGGCACTACACCAGGTCGTTTCCGTTCGCCCGGTTCCGTCTCGGCCTATACGACGTCAGCGCTGGCGAGGACAGGCTGTGCGGGGTGGCCCTATTCGGCTTACCCATCACGATGGGTCCGGATCGGCTGGTACCCGAACTGGCGCCGTACTGCGGTAGCGCTAGGGGGACAGGGTCGCTGAGGCAATCGCCTGTACAGAGGAGTAAGCGGGGGGCATAGCTCCGCTGCGGGCTGTGTCTTCGAGAGTCCTCAAAAGCGGTTGGAGCTTGGTGTGGCGGGACAAGAAGTGGTCGGAGAGCGGATTGACGATGCCGCGCAAGATCCCGACAGGTTGCCAGCGGCGCGGCACAGTGATGCGTGTCGCGCGTCGCTCGATCCCTTTAACCGCCTGGCACGCGACTACCTCCGGGGAGATAGCGGCTGCCAGTAGGCGAGGGAAGGCGACCTCGCGCATCCGGGTCGTGAGTTCGTGTCCTCCGAGCGCCGATCGAGTCATCGGTGTTCGCACCCACCCTGGATAGAGAACGCCGGCCGTGGCTCCGTGCATGGCCAACTCGACGCGAAGGGCTCGGGCGAACTGCTCAATCCCTGCTTTGGACGCTGCGTAGGGGGCGTTTACGACTCCGTTGATGTACGCGTATGTGGACGAGGTCACCAAGACGTGGCCGTGGCTGGCGATGATTTGCGGGAGGGCCTCGCGCACCGTGCGCCACACCCCCACGAGATTCACCTCGATGATGCGCTCGAACAGCTCCGGGTCGACCGTGGCGATGGTGGCGGGCACGTCCGGACCGATCGCTGCGTTGGCGAAGACGACGTCAAGCGCACCGAACCGGTCGATGGTGTGGGCCATCGCGCTGTGCAGGGATGCCCGGTCGGTCACATCCACCGACAACGGAAGCGCTCGTTCCTCGCCCAGCTCGCGGGCGAGATCGGTGAGAGAGGAGGCGTTGCGACCGGTGAGAACCAGGTTGGCGCCTCGGGCGTGCAGGACTCGCGCGGTGGCTGCACCGATGCCGCCTGCGGCTCCGGTGATGAAGACGGTTTTCTTCAACAGGGAGTACTTGGCCATGGACCGTGTCCTCGTGAGGGGGGCGGGGATGTCGGAGTCTCCCGCCGGGGTGGGCATGTCCCGGCTTGTGCGGCTCTCGGGGAGCACTGGAGAGTCGATGCCGGAACGGGGAGGGATGTGCCACCTTCGGAGATCACCGAGGTGAGTTCTCTGTAGTGGGGGCTGCGGGTGAGGAGGCTTTCGTGGCTGCCGGAGACTGCTGTCCCGTGCTCTGTGAGCAGGATGATGTGCCGTGCTCTGCGAATGGTGGACAGCCGGTGGCTGGCGACGATGACGCAGCGTGTGGTCGCCAAGTCGTCGAGGGCTCGGGTGACGAGGCGGTCGCTGATGCCGTCCAGGTGGGAGTTCGGCTCGTCGAAGAGGAGGATGTCGCTGTCGGTAAGGAGGGCACGGGCCACGGCGAGGCGCTGGCGCTGGCCGCCGGACAGGTCCTGGACGCGACCCAGGGGCGTGTCGAGGCCTTGAGGGAGGCACACCACTGCGTGGCGCAGCCCGACCCTCTCCAACGCTTCCAGCAGCTCCGCATCGCTGGGCGGTTCGGCGAGGCCAAGCTGGAGGTTCTCGCGAATGGTGCCTTCGATGAGGGTGGACCGTTGGTCGACGTAGGTGACGCGTCGGCGCAGGTCGCCGAGGGGCCAGTTGCTGACGGACCTTCCCAGGACGCGGATCTCTCCGTGCTCGGCTTGTGCGAGGCGGTTGATCAGAGTGAGCACCGTGGACTTTCCCGCGCCTGAGGAACCGACGAGGGCAGTGAGCCCGGTCGCGGGGACGTGGAAACTCGCATGGTCCAAGACGGGGTTGCCGTGCGGAAGGCGGAAGGTGACACGGCGGAAGGTCACTGCCTGTGCGTCGGGATGGGGTAGGGGCAGGACGGGAGCTGCGATTGTGTCCTGTTCCGCTTCTGTTGGGCGAGTGAGGAGGTGGTGGAAGCGGCCTCGCGCGGTTCGTCCCACCTGTAGATGGCCGATACCGACGGCGGCGACAGTCAGGGGTGAGGTGAGGTGCAGCAGGTAGAAAAAGAAGCCACTGAAGGCGGCCAGGGACAGCTCTCCGTGCATGATCTGCTGCCCTGCTGCCAATGCGACGGCGAGGACGGCAATCTGCTGGCCCAAACTCACGACCGGGCCGATGAGGCACTGCAGACGGGAGGCGGGCAGACACGCCGAACGAACGGCATCTGCGGCGTGTCCGAGTTTGTGTACGGCCTCACTCTCGTAGCGGCAGGCCTTGACGGTGACGAGCGCGGCGAGGTGGGCGGTGAGGCTCTGGGCAAGCTGTCCGAGCGCGCGCTGCTGGGCGACTGCGAGGCGTTTCATCCGGGTCGTCATGAGGGCGATGCAGGCTCCGGTGAGCCCGAAGGCTCCGACGGCGACCATGGTGAGGCTTAAGTCGATCACAACCATGGCAGTGAGCGTGGCCGCCGTGGCGATGAGCGCCACCGGGAGGTGGACGAGACCGGTTTCGATGAGCAGACGCAGGAGGGCAGCGTCCGAGGTGACCCTGGCCGTGAGGCTGCCGGTGCCCTCGTCGCGTACCGCGCGCAGCGGCAGCCGCAGCAGATGCCCCATGGCCAGGCGACGCAGACGCAGCACAGCGCGCTCGCCGACTCCCGCCAGTAACCACCCGCTCAGGGCCTGCAGTCCGGCCGCGCTCAGGACAGCGACGCTTATGCCCACGGCGGCCTGGGTGACCGACTGGTGCCGGGAGAGAGCATGCATCACGCCCATCACCAGCCACGGCACCACCAGACTGGCTGCGGCCGAAGCGAGGGACAGGACGGCTGCCAGGGCGAGCAGCAGCCGGTCGCCGCGCAGGAGGTCCTGGCCGATGCGCAGTCCCGGCACCACTCCGCAGTCGGGGGTCAGCGGCCGTGTCGACGGTTGGGGGCGGACGGACGAAAAGGTCATGTCGCGGTGCCTCGTTTACGAAGACCGAGCGAGGGAGGAGCCGATCGGCCGCAGCCCGCAGCCCTGCTCATCGCGTCGCGAAAGAGTGGCGTACTGCCGGGTTCCGGGCCCGTCACGGGCGGCGGCGATTACTGATCGGGGGGCCGGCGGCACGGCTACAGCCGACGCTGGCAGGCCGCTCTCTACTGGGTTCTGTCCACGGGCCGGAGGCGGACTGCCCACTCATACCGGCTGGGGGACGTCGTCGGGTGTGAAGTGCACTGCCGTGCCGTACAGGTCGAGCAAGCCTTGGAAGGGCTGGGCGGCCAGGCCGGGCTTCCACAGTTCGACGGCCATCTCCCCGTGGTACAGCAAGGGCCAGCGCACATAGGTCCGCGGATCGGCCGGATCGTTGACGGCATGCGACCGGCGAACGGTGTCACGGGCGATCTCGACAGTCAGGTCGGTGCCGCAGCCAAAGCCGTAGGGGAACTGCTCGCGGTCCGCCTCGACGGTTTCGATCACCGTTTCGTCGCTGGAAACGACCCCGACGTGGGCGTGGATGCCAGCCCGGATGAGGGGTACCTCGCGTTCTCCGTCCGGGTCCAGAACCCACGTACCTGACGGGTCCTTCGTGACGCGGACGGTGGGGCATGCCTCCATCAGGGCGCAGATCTCCCATGTCTCTACTGATGGTTGCATCGGCAGCATGCCGCTGGGGGCCAGGACGCGCAGGCGCTGACCGTCGGCAAGGCGCGGCTCGACGGCCACGGTCTGCTCTCGTGTCAGGTTGCGCTTGTCGACGTCCCAGGAACCTGAGGCGCTGACCACCAGGCAGTTGAGATCGGGGTCGAAGGCGAACAGCATGCCTTCGCTGAAGCCCCGCATTCCCATGTAGACCTCGTACATGTCGGCCAGCTGGTCGGAGACGAAGTCGGACACCTTGACCGGCGCCGGCAGCAGTCCCAGCTCGCCCATCCGACGGCCGGCATACGCCAGTTGCTCAGGCGCGGTGCTGGCCTGCCACGCCTCGGGGGTGATCGCGTCCCGGACGGTGTCGTAGTCCTCAGCGACCTGCCGGGCGCACGCCGCAGTGACCAGCCGATCACGCATGCGGTCGGCGATGTTCATGATCTCGGTGGGATGACCGCCCTCCATGTTGCAGAACGTCACCTCTGCCACCTGACCGGGAGCGTCGCCGCGGGACACGAACAGGACCTTGGCCGCGCCGAGCCGACCCATGGCTGTGCGGGCGGTGGCGACGACTTCTGCGTGGGGCAGCATACTGAGGCGTTCGGGCACCTCGACCACGGCGACGACATGGCGGGGGTTGCGGCGCAGGCCATGCTGGTGGCGCAGCATGGCACTCAGCGGTGGGTAGGTGTCCGGGATCCTCTCCCGCAGGGGTTGCGGTCCCTCGGGGATGTGCCCGCACATGAGCATCAGGTCGACGTCGCCGTGGGAGCGGTCCAGGACGGTGTGGCCCTGTACCTCGAAGGAGGCGACCAGATGGTTCAGGAAGGACCGAAGCGCCTGCTGTCCTGCCGGCACCTCGCCGATGACCTGGACTGTGCACGTACGCCACCAGCCGCAAGCGGTGACATCGGTTTGGACGTCGGGCACGGCGACCGGTGAACTGCTCATGGCCTACCTTCCGGGAACGTTGCGGCCGCCTTGAAAGGGGCCTTCGTCGGCTGGGTCGCGGCGCGCGAAAGCGCGGCGGTGACACGTTTGTTGCCGTGGACGCAAGAAGCCGCGTGTGGGGACGGCTCACGACATCGGCGACCATACCGGCGGCCTGAAGGAACACTCAGCTACCGCCACCCTTTCGGGGATCGACGGGCGATCCGTTGACGCCCGCGCGAAGTTCCTGCACGTCAGCACCGCGGGAGCGCCACGTACTTCACGCACATGGGTGAATGAAAGAACCTGCCCTAAGTCGCGGGATCTGCCGAATTCACCCCATACGTGCTGCAGATTTGCCTCTCGCGTTCACCCCCGCGCCGCAACGCATGCATGGACTGTTCGTCGCTCTCCCTAAGATCACGTCGTCACCGGCGGCGGAAGCACTTTTCGCGTGCCATCACCTGCAAGGCGCCTTGGCTGCCCCCCCCTTTTTTCTTGTGCACTGGGAGATCTCTGTGACTCTGGCCCCCACGAACCCTGACAGGCCCGCCGTGGCGATCGTGGGCCTCTCGTGCCGGTTGCCGGGGGGCGTCAATGGACCGCAGGACCTGTGGGAGGCACTGCAGGGGGGACGCGACCTGGTGGGTGAGGTCCCGCCGGACCGGTTCGACCCCGAGCGGTTCGTCGACACTGAGCGTCGCAGGAGCAACAAGAGCTACACGGCGGCGGGCGGATTCCTCCAGGACGTGACCGGTTTTGACAACGGCTACTTCCAGCGGGTCTCACCGCGCGAGGCGGCGCGCATGGATCCGCAGCACCGGCTGCTGCTGGAGATGGCAGTCGAGGCCTTGGACGACGCTGGCATCGACCAGGCCGCCACCGCCGGCTCTGACACGGCGGTGTTCGTCGGCATGTCGAGCCACGACTACGCCGACTTGCAGTCCACCGGCGGTGATGCGCCCAACGCGTACTCAATGGTTGGGCTGGCGGCGACCAACGCCGCCAATCGTATCTCCCACCTGCTTGACTGGCACGGGCCGAGCATGGCGGTGGATACCGCCTGCTCCTCGGCCCTGACCGCCCTGCACCAGGCGTGCGAGACGCTGCGTGCGGGCCGCGCGCGTATGGCTCTGGCCGGTGGGGTGAGCGTCTTGCTCAGTCCGTTCGGTTTCACCGGTTTCTCTGCCGCCTCCATGCTGTCGCCGACCGGCCGCTGCCGTGTCTTCTCGGCTGAAGCCGACGGTTACGTGCGTGCGGAGGGCGGCGGCGTCGTGGCCCTCAAACTGCTGTCCGATGCGCTCGCCGACGGTGACCGCATTCATGGGGTGATCCTGGCGAGTGGCGTCAACAGTGACGGCAGCACCACGGGGCTGGCGCTCCCCAGCGCTCAGGCGCAGGCTGCGTTGCTGGAGCAGGTCTACGCCCAGGCCGGCGTGAGCGCCGATGACCTGTCCTATCTGGAGGCCCACGGTACGGGAACACCGGTGGGGGACCCGATCGAGTGCGACGCCATCGGCCGGGCCCTGGGCGCCCGTCGCACGGTTGCGCCGCTGCCGATTGGATCGGTCAAGAGCAACACCGGTCACCTGGAGGCCGCTTCCGGCATGGCCGGACTGGTGAAAGCCCTGCTTGTCCTGCGTCACCGCCGTATCCCGCCGACCCTGCACGCGCAGCCGCTCAGCCCTCATATCGACTTCGAGGGCTGGCAGCTCGATCCGTGCACCGAAGCCAGGTCTCTTGCCGGGCAGCGGCCCGTGGTCGGCGTCAACTCCTTTGGTTTCGGGGGCTCCAACGCGCACGTCGTCCTGGCCGCCGCGCCCGAAGTGCCCGACAACGAACCGAGCGAGCCGCCTCAGGGTGTGCTGCCGGTGGTGGTCTCGGCCCGCACCCCGGAGGCGCTGGAGGCCGCGGCGGCCCGCATGGCTCAGCGGCTGCAGGAGGAGACCTCCGAGGGGTTCTACGACGTCGCGTGGACGGCCGCTTGTCGTCGTACCCTGCACCCCCACCGGGCCGTGGTCCTCGCCCCCGGCGCCCGGCAGGCAGCCGAAGCGCTGGAGGCCGTTGGCCAGGGGGCATTGCCCCTGCCCGCCGCCACCGCCACAGGACAGGCTGTGGCGGAGGGCCGTGTGGTGTTCGCCTTCAGCGGTAACGGCTCCCAGTGGGCCGGGATGGGGGCGGACCTGCTGCGCGAGGAACCCGTGTTCAGGGCAGCGCTCGACCGGGTCGATGACGCGCTCCGGCCCCACCTGGGCTGGTCGGTGCGTGAGGAGATGGCCGCCGCCGACCCCGCACGCATCGAGGCCACCGAGATCGCCCAGCCGCTGCTGTTCGCTTTCCAGATCGCTCTGGTGGAACTGTTCAAGGCCCGCGGCATCCGCCCGGCCGCGGTCCTGGGCCACAGTGTCGGCGAGATCGCCGCCGCCCACATCGCCGGTGCTCTCGACCTGCCTGCCGCCGCCCGGGTGGTCGCCGAACGCAGCCGTGCTCAGGCAGCCACGCGCGGCCGAGGCCGCATGGCCGCAGTCGGCCTGTCCGCGGAGGAGGCGGCCAAGGAACTCGCCCCATACGCCGGCGCTCTGGAGATCGCCGCTGTCAACGGCGACCAGGACGTCACCATCTGCGGTCCCGAGGAACACCTCCAAGCCCTGGGCGCCGACCTGGAGCTGCGCGCGGTCTTCTTCCGCATGCTAGAGCTGGACTACGCCTTCCACAGCCAAGCCATGGACCCCGTACGGGACGGCCTGCTCGCGTCCCTGGAGGGGCTGCGCCCTGCCACCACCGCTGTTCCGTTCGTCTCCACGGTCACCGGCACCGTTTGCCCAGGCGAGGAGCTCGGAGCCCACTACTGGTGGCGCAACGTCCGCGAGCCCGTGCTGTTCGGACCGGCCCTGCATACGTTGCTCGATGACGGTTTCGACATTTTCGTCGATATCGGTCCTCACCCCGTCCTGCGGCCCTACTTGCGCAAGGCGGTCAAGGGATCGGAACAGCCTATGCTGGTCACGGCTACCTGTGCCCGGGCCGTGCCGGGGCCCGCCGCTGTCGACACCGCGGCGGCCCAGGTGCTGGCCGCCGGCGCCCGCATCCAGTGGGACGTCTTCTTCCCGCAGCCCGGACGCACGACCGACTTGCCGGCATATCCCTGGCAGCGCGAGCGGCAATGGCACGGTGACCCTCAATGGTGGCTGCGCGTCGCCGGTGAGACCACTCCCGTGCAGCACCCCTTGCTGGGGGCACGCGTCCCCGTGCAGCAGCCCTGCTGGTCCAACCTGGTAGAACCCACCCGGTTGCCGTGGCTGGCCGACCACCAAGTCGCAGGCTCAGCCGTCATGCCCGCCGCCGCCTATCTGGAGATGGCCCTCGCCGCAGGCGGGCTCGTTCACGACTCCCCCGTCGAGGTCAACCATCTCCTCATCACCCGTGCCCTCGATCTGCCCTGGGATGACGAGGCCGCCGATGTACGCGTACAGGTCTCGCTCAGCGACGGCGACCAGGCGCTGACGATCGCCGCCCGTACCGGCGACGACCTGCCCTGGCAGCCCTACGCCCGGGCCCGCGTGCGACGGCTGCTGGCCGCCGCGCCGCCCTCCGTCGACCTCGCCGCCCTGCGCTCGCGCCTGCACACCCCCATGGACGTCACCGAGCACTACGCCCGGGCCCGGCGCGCCGGCCTCGTGTACGGACCCGCCTTCCAGGTCCTGACGGAGCTGCAGCTGCACGAGGGCGAAGCCCTCGCCTCCTACACCCTGGGTGAACCCGCAGACGGATACCACGTCCACCCGGCGCTCCTGGACGGCGCACTCCAGGCAGGCGGCTGCCTGACCAGCGTCGACGGCGAGTACCTGCCGTTCCTTCCGGTCGCCGTCGAAGCCTTGCGCCTGTGGCACACCCCGCCGCTGAGCGGCCTGATCCACGTACGCCTGCGAGAGAGCAACCCCCAGGAAACATGCTGGGACATCACCCTGTCCGACACCGACGGCAACATCTGCCTCCAGCTCACCGGCTGCCGGCTGCGTCGCATGGGCCACACCCCCACCGAACCCGTGCAGCACCTCGTCAACGTGCTGCGCGCCGCTCCAGGGACTGCCGACCCGGCACTGCCCGGCCCCCTGCCCTCGCCCACCACCCTGGCGCAGACGTGTCTTCCCTACCGCGACCGTCTGGAGAAGACCTGGCGCGAGGAAGGGCACGAAGCCGGGCTGCAGCGTCTACGCGAGTGCTGCTCACGCATGACCGCCGACGCGTTCGCCCAGCTGTTGCCGGAAGGGCAGAGCGAGTTCGACACCGGTGATCTGGTGGCAGGCGGCATGCAGCCCCGCCACACCCGTCTGGCCGAGCTTCTCGCCCATGCCACCCGCGGTCTGCTGCGCCAGACCCAGCAGGCCGGAGAAGGCCGCCCTGCACGTTGGCGCCTTCCCGACACCGACGGCCCTCCGGCGCTGGAGCTGTTCCAGCAACTCGTACGCGACTTCCCCCGGCATGCGGTCGAGACGTCCCTGTTCGGCCGGTGTTGTCTGCACCTGGCCGACGTCCTGCGCGGCAAGCGTGATCCGCTGACGCTGCTCTTCGACGAACCCGACCGCCACCTGATCGAGTACTTCTACAGCGACGCCGTCCAGCCCCGTTTCCACAATCAGCTGCTGCTCGCCTTGGTACGCGAACAGGTCCGCACCTGGCCGGAGGACCGGCCGCTGCGCATCCTGGAGGTCGGTGCCGGTACCGGCAGCAGCACCGCCCTGCTCCTGCCCCACCTGCCGGCCGAGCGCACCGCATACACCTTCACCGACCTGTCCGCCGGTTTCTTCCCCCCTGCCAAGGCGCGCTTCGCCGACTTCGACTTCGTCGACTACCGCTGTCTGGATCTGAACCAGGACCCGGCCGAGCAGGGCTTCACCGCGGGCTCCTTCGACGTGGTGATCGCCACCAATGTCCTGCACGCCACCCGAGACCTGCGTGCGACGCTCGCCCGCATCACCTACCTTCTTGCCGACGGCGGACAACTCCTCGCCCACGAGACCCACGAACCCGGTCTGCTGGCCCCCTGCTTCGGCACCCTCGAGGGATTCTGGGACTTCACCGACGCCCCGTTGCGCCAGGACTCCCCTCTGCTGCCAGGGGAGGCATGGGCACCACTGTTGCGCGAGTGCGGCTTCGACGAGGTCGCCCAGCTCGGGCATGACCAAGCCTTGCCGGAACTCGAGTACTCAGTCCTCTGCGCCCGCCGCGCGACCCGCACCACCGCCCTCCTCGCCCCCCTCGCGCCGCCCGCCTCCCCGGACACGCGCTGGCTGCTGGCCGGGGAGAACCCCGACGGCGACCTGCTGCGTGACCTCGTCGACGTTCTCGTCGAGGCGGGCGCCGATGTCCGCGTCGCCGGCCTGGACCAGACACCTCGGCACTGGGCGCAGGACGCGGGGGAGCAACAGCCCCCGCACACGGTCCTGGTCTTCGACGCCGATTCGGGCGACAGCCCCGCCGACATGTGCGACCAAGCCGTCGCCCGACTCGGTGTGCTGCGGGACCTCGCCGAAACCGGCTCACACCTGCCGGCCGGGGCCGCAGCCAACCTGTGGATCGTCACCCGGCCCAGCGGCATCCACCCCGCCCCCGAACGACCGGGCGCTCCTCAGGACGCGGCACTGTGGGGCGCTACCCGCTCCCTGGCGAACGAGATCCCTCATCTGACCATCCGGCGCATCTCCCTGGAGGCCGGTGCCCGGCCCGCCGGCGACGCGCGGCGCTTGGCGGCCGAACTGCTCCAGCCCACCGACGAGGACGAGGTCGTCCTGACCCGCAGCGGGCGCTTCGTCCCGCGCACCGTCCCCCGGGCCGCCTCCACCATCGCACCCGAGGCCCCCAGCTCAACGCCCTTCACGCTGCGCCTGCACGACGCCGGCCTGCGCCCCCGGCTCACCTGGACCCCGGACCGGCCGCAGCAGCCCGCCGATGACGAGGTCACCATCGCCGTCGCAGCGGCCGCACTCAATTACCGCGACGTCATGCTCGCCGTTGGCCTCCTGCCCCCAGGCGCGGAGACACCGCTGCCGGACGGGCTGGCCCTGGGCCTGGAATGCGCCGGCACGGTCACCGCAGTCGGCGCCAACGTCACCCATCTCACAACGGGCGACCGCGTCTACGCTCTCGCGCCCCGCAGCCTCAGCTCCCACGTGACCGTCAACGCCCGCCTCGTGGAGACCATCCCCGACGGCATGACGTTCACCGAAGCCGCCACCCTGCCGGTGGTCTACTTCACCGTCCACCACGCCCTCGAGCGCCTCGCGCGTCTCCAGGCGGGCGAGACCGTCCTTGTCCACGGTGCCGCCGGCGGCATCGGCCTTGCCGCCCTCCAGCTCGCCCAAGCCCGCGGCGCCCACGTCATCGCCACGGCCGGCACCCCTGCCAAGCGCGACCTGCTGCGCATGCTCGGTGTCCGCCATGTCCTGGACTCCCGCACCCTGGACTTCGCCGAGCACGTCCGCGACCTCACCGGCGGGCAGGGCGTCGACGTCGTCCTCAACTCTCTGGCGGGAGAGGCCATCAGTCGCACCCTGGAGCTCCTGCGGCCGGGCGGGCGCTTCCTGGAACTCGGCAAGCGCGACATCTACACCTCCACCCCCTTGGCGCTGAGGCCCTTCAGCAACAACATCGCCTTCTTCGGCGTGGACGCGTACCAGCTCATCTCCGGCCGCCTGCCCCAGGCCGGGACCTGCTTCGACGAAACAGCCCAGCTCATCGCGGACGGAACCTACCGCCCCTTGCTGCACCTGGCCTACCCGGCCACCCGGATCAGCGAGGCACTGCGCGTCCTGCAACGCTCCCGCCACCTCGGCAAGGTCGTCATCACCTTCGAGGAGCCACCTCCCCTGGAGCGCATCGACCCGCCCCTGCAGCTCTCCCCGCACGCCACTTACCTGGTCACCGGCGGACTCAGCGGACTCGGCGCAGCCCTTGCCCACCATCTCGTCGACCACGGCGCACGCCACCTCGCCCTCCTCGGCCGCCGAGGCACCGACACCCCCGGCGCCCCCCAACTGATTCAGACGCTCGCCCAGCGCGGCGCCACCGCCACTGCCCACGCGGCTGACGTCACCCGCGAAGAGGACCTGCGCCGGACACTCGCCACCATCGACGCCGACGGCCTCCCCCTGGGCGGGGTGATCCACGCCGCGATGGCCCTGGACGACGCGCCGCTGGCCGAACTCACCGACGAACGTCTGCGCACCGCGCTGGAGCCCAAGATGCTCGGCGCGGCCACCCTGGACGCACTCACCCGCGACCGCGACCTCCACCTGTTCGCGACCTGCTCGTCCGTCACCGCCTGGTTCGGCAACGCCTACCAGGCCAACTACACCGCCGCCAACGCCTACCTCGAAGCACTCACCCGCACCCGGCGCGCCACCGGCCTGCCCGGCACGACCATGGCCTGGGGCGCTGTCGGCGACACCGGCTACGCCGCACGCCACGGCATCACCGACATGCTCGCCCGCCTCGGCCTGGACAACCTCACCCCCGCCGAAGCCTGCACCGCCCTCACGGACGCCGTCGCCCAGGACACCGACGTCACCGCCGCCGCCAGGATCGACTGGGCCCGCATCCGCAGCATGATGCCGGCCGTGCAGACCCCCCGCCTCGCCGGTCTCATCCCCCTCCACACCCCCCAGGACGACGGACCCGATCAGCTACGTCACCGTCTCGCCACCGCCACCCCCGACGAAGCACTCACCCTGGCGGCCGACGCCATCACCCAGGTGCTGGCCGAGATCCTGCAGACCGACCCCGCCCGCCTCGACCGCGACCGCCGCCTGGACCAGCTCGGCCTGGACTCCCTGATGGCCGTCGAAGCCGTCGTCGCCGCACGCCGCCGCCTGGGTTGCGAACTGCCGACCCTGGAATTCCTCAACGCCCAGGGCATCACCGACCTGGCCCGCCGCGCCCTGATCCGCCTCGGCCACCAGACCCCCACCGTGCCGGCGCCGGCCGCGCCCAGTTCAACAGCGCCGGCTCTGCCCGTGGCGGGCCCGGCCGGGCCCGCACTGAGCGCACACACCCCCTGACCCCACCGACCCGTACACCTGTAGTAGAGAGGCCGACCGTGATGTGCGAGCCACCCCTGCACCCCGACGGCTCGCACATCCCGGGCTCCCTCGCCGCGCTCGCCCGGTGGGCAGTGCGCCGCAACCGGCTCGTCCTGGCCGCTGCCGCACTCTTCGTCGTCCTCACGGGTCTGCTGTCCTCCGGAGTCTCCGCACACCTGAGCAGCGGCGGCTGGCTTGCCGAGAACACCCCGGCGGCGGAGGTACGCACCCGGTTGGCGCAGTCCCCTCACGGGGGTATGCCGCCTCTGTTGCTCCTCGCCCGCACCACCGGGTCCGTCGACGATCCGGCTGCGCGCACTGCCGGCACCCGGCTTGCCGAGGATCTGCGCCAGGTACCCGGCGTTACCGGCGTCGACTCGTACTGGACGGGCCCTCTCAGCCCAACCACCGCCGCTCATACGCCACCGTCCCCGCCGGACCCACTGCTACGCGCCACCGATGGCCACACGGCCCTCATCGCCGTATGGCTGGACACCACCGAGCCCATTCGGCACGCCGCCACCGCCGACGTCCTCGCCCATGCCGACGGCCGGTACGGCCCCCTGCAGACCCGGGCGGCGGGCGAGGCGGCCGTCACCCGCGCCATTCGCATGTACAGCGAGCGGGACCTGGTGCGCATGGAACTGCTGGCCCTGCCCCTCACGTTCGTACTTTTGTTCCTGATGTTCGGCAGCGTTCCAGCGGCTCTTGTGCCTCTGGCCGTCGGCGTTGTCGCCATTATGGGCACCGCCGCCATCCTGCGCGCCGTCGCCGCCATCGCCCCAATCTCCGCGTTCGCCCTCAGTCTCACCACGGCCGTTGGGCTTGCCCTGGCCGTGGACTACAGCCTGTTCATCATCGCCCGCTACCGCGAAGAATTGGCCCTCGGACGCCCGCACGCCCAAGCGGTGGTCCTCGCCACCCGCACCGCCGGACGCACCGTGATCACCTCCGCCGGCGTCGTCGCCGTCTCACTGCTGGGACTCCTGCTGTTCCGGGTGCCTTTGATGCGCTCGCTGGCCATGGCGGGCATCAGCGTCATCGTTCTGGCCGCGGTGGCCTCCCTCCTGATCGTCCCAGCCGCCCTTGCCTGCTTCGGCGAACGCCTGGCCGGGCGGGACATCCTCGCCCGTCGACGCCAGGCCGCCCGGGCCGCCGCCCGCTGGGGGATCCTCGCGACCGCCGTCATGCGCCGCCCCCTTGTAGTCCTCACCCTGACCAGCGCCCTGCTGCTCCTGCTCGCTCTGCCTTTCCGCGATGTGACTTTCGGTTTCAGTGCCGAACGTGCCCTGCCCGCCGATTCAACGGTCGCCCGGACCATGAGGAGTCTGCATACCGACTTCCCCCACCTCGGGACCGAGATCGACGTCGTCCTGCCCGACTGGCATCCCGTCAGCCCCTACGACGCCAAGCGCCTCGATGCCTATGCCCGCAATCTGTCCCGCCTCCCCGGCGTCCAAGGACTACGCACCGCGACCGGCACCTACCTCAACGGCAAGCCCGCCGGCCCCCTGTGCAAACCCACCGAAGAACCACCTGCGCATCACCCCTGCTCAGGACTACGGCGATTCACCCTGCCCAGCGGCACCTGGCTGGCGATCAACTCCACACCTTGGCCCTACAGCACTGCCGCTGTCGACCTACTGCACACCGTCCGCACTCAACCGGCCCCCGTGCCAGCCCTCACCGGTGGGGCCACCGCTGACTTCCTGGACACCCGCACCTCGGCGTTTGACCACCTACCCGGTGCCCTTGTGGTCGTGGCTGTCGCGACCCTGGCCCTGCTGCTCGCCTTCACCCGTAGCCTGTTCCTGCCGCTCAAGGCACTGCTGATCAACATGCTCAGCCTCACGGCGACCTTCGGTGCGATGGTCTACGTCTTCCAACAAGGCCATCTGCGCCAATGGGTCGGCGACTTCACCATGACCGGCAACACCGACCTCTCACTGCCGTTCATCGCGTTCTTCCTCGCCTTCGGCCTGTCGATGGACTACGAGATCCTGCTGCTGGCCCGCATCACCGAGGCGCACGACCGTACCCGCGACACCGTCCGTGCGACCGCCGAAGGCCTGCAAGCCGCCGCTCCGTTGTTCACCGCCTCGGCCGCCGTGGTCCTGATTGTTCTCCTGGCGCTCGCAGTGACCGACGTCGCCCTCTTGAAAAGCATCGCTGTCACCGTCGCGCTGTCCGTCCTCCTGGACGCTGCGGTGATCCGCCCCCTGCTCGTGCCGGCCGTCATGAAGCTGGCGGGTAACGCCAACTGGTGGCTACCAGCCCCCTGGCGCCGCCGTCTTCCCCTGCGGCAAGGCCCCGAACTCCGCCGACACCACACCGCCGCAACCGCCAATCCTCAGCCTGCAGACGATGTTCCCCTCTCCACCTGACAAGACTTGGACTAACCGTCCCGGACATTCCGACAAATCCAGCCGTCCCGAAAGAGCTCTATGAGCCGCTACGACCTCGCCGGACGCACCGTCGTCATCACCGGCTCCACCGGCGGGCTCGGCTCCGCCGTCGCCCAGGCGCTGCGGCGCCGAGGTGCGCACCTCGCCCTCCTCGACCTCGACGGGACCGCTAGCGCCGCCCAGGCCGACGCGCTCGGCGGTTCCCGCGTCGCCTGGGCAGCGCAGGCGGACGTGACCGATCTCGACAGCGTCCGGTCGGCAATCGACCGCGCCGCCGCTCACTTCGGTCGCATCGACGTCGTCATCGCCAACGCCGGCGTGAGCGCCGTTGCCCCGATGGCCACCCTCACCCCCGAGGTTTTCGAACGCATTGTCGACGTCAACCTGAGCGGAGTCTGGCGGACCTTCAAGTCCGCCTTGCCGCACGTCGAGCATCAACGCGGCTATCTGCTGGCCACCTCTTCCATGGCGGCCTTCGTGCACTCCCCGCTCCAGGCCCCCTACACGGCCAGCAAGGCCGGAGTCTGGGCGATGTGCAACAGCATCCGCCTGGAAGTGCGGCACCTCGGCGTCGACGTCGGCACCCTGCACCACACGTTCCTCAAAACGCCGATGATGGACGCGATCCACGCGGATCCGGCAGGCCGACGCCTGTGGGGAGGCAACGAACGGGGACTGTGGCGGATGTGCACCGTCGACAAGGCCGTGCGCAGCATCGTGTCAGGCATCGAACGTCGGGCGCAGACGATCACCGCGGGCCGCGCCCATGCAATCGTCGCGGCAGCCCCCGGCTTCTTCCGGCCGTTCGTCGACCGCGTCGGGTTCACGACCAGGACCATCACCGAGGCCAGCGCCGCCTCCTCACCCAGCGGCGGCCTTGCGCCCACATCCTCAACCGTGAGTTGTGAATTTGAGGACAAAGCGCTGGATTTGAGGTAGGCGAAGGCAAGACCGTCCGGCTGTCTGAAGGCGAACCCGCGCGCAGGGGCCCCGTAGAGCCTGGTGCTTCGACCATGGGACACTCCACCGCTTTCACGCGCCGGACGAGCCATGGTGTACGGCGGCCTGGGTGCCCTTCCGCGCGGCCTCCGAAGAACAGGCCACGGAGGCCAAGCAGCACGCGTATGGGGATGCCCGGTTCTTCGATGAGCTTCCCGGTGACAAGCAGCTGGAGGTCATCGAGATCCGCAAGACGTGGACATCGACGCCTGGTCCCGTCTCCTGATCGGGGCCGGGGCCGTCGGCTCGGGGGATTCTCCGTAACAAGAGCGGCGACACCCGGGCGGTGCCGCCGCTCGGCGTTGACGCGTCAGTCAGGGCCGGCGCCGCCGGCGGGTGAGGTCGGGGACGGAGGACTGAGCCGCCACCTGCTGCTCCAGGGCCGCGTTGGTCTCCTTGAGTTTGTTGTTCTCGATCTCCAGGACGTGGACGATCCGGGCCAGGAGCTGCGCCTGTCCGCGCAGATCGTCGCGTTCGGCGCGGACGCGGGCCAGGTCCTGCTGCTGCTTGGCCGCGCGGGCCCGCGCTGAGTCGGGCAGTCCTTCGGGGACGGGTGCGCGGGCCTTGACCAGGGCGTAGAACAGGTCCTTGAGGCCGGTGTGCTTGTGGGTGAGTTTGTTGCGGCGCAGGCCGGCTTCGGTGGCCAGGGAGACGACGGTCAGCTTGCCGTCGGAGTGCAGCGGGGCGCCGATCAGCAATCGCACCATGGCGTCGGTGATGGCTCTGATCTCCGCGGCGTCCTCGGTGTCCGCGTGGCCCTGGGCGCGGGTGAGGGCCTCGCCGACGAGTTGGGCCAGCGCTGCGCCGTCGCGCGTGCCGGGCGCGGTCGCGGCGGGGGTGTTCATTGGCGCTCCGTGGGTTCGGTGTCGGCCGGCTGCTGGGCGTCGTGGCGGCGGATGATGGCGGTGAGGTGGTCCTTGCGCTGCTGTTCGCGGGCGGCGATGGGGTAGGGGTCGAGGCCGGCATCGGCGTCCGCCTCGATCCGCGCAACCTCGGTGCGCAGGGCGGTGATCTGGCCGTCGGTGCGGCTGATGTTCGCGCACGCCGGGTGGCAGCGAGAGTGGTCGGGGGTGCTGCGGCCGCCGTCGCGCGCCCGGTCGCGGTCGGGGTTGCACAGCGCGGTGAACGCGTCGTGGTTGCAGGTCAGGAACGCCTTGGGGTCCTCATAGACCTGGAGGCGGGGGTTGGCGACCAGCGCTCGCAGTTCGCGTCGTCCCAGGTAGGTCCCGGCGTACCGGTCGGAGAACTCGACGGCCGCGGCGCGGTAACGGTCGGCGGCCGGGCCCTCGCCGACGTCGTCGATGCAGGCATATCAGTCCGCCCACACTCAACTGGACGTGCACGGCGCGTAAACAGCGGACTGACTTTTCCAGATGAAGAGCTTCACGATCGGCACTCGAGTGCATCCACCGACGGGACGAAGTAAATGAACGATGACGATGGCCGCGAGGACTGAGCCGAACTCACCGGGGATGACTCGCTCGCCTCAGTCTCACCACAGGGGCCCTCCAGCGGAAACGGCGGAGGGCTCCGACCTCGCGCACGTCGTACCCGGTGGACGGGTGTTCGGCACGTTCATGCCGCGCGCCCCGATGATCTACTGGTCAGTCCAGCTCGCGCGATCGAGGCTGCCGCGCACTTGCCCTGGAGCGTTGAGAGGGTCGGCCGTCAATCGTTCAGGGCGTCTGCGGTACGGCGGGTGGTGCGGCGGAGGTAGTCGGTGACGGCGGGGTCCGCGTCGAGGGTGTACTCGGCATCGAGGGCGGTGAGGGCCTGGGTGTCGGCGTACTCCTGTGAGTGCTCCACCAAGTACAGGGATATGTGCACCACGTACTTGTAGCTCTTGGTCAGTGGGGCAGTCGCTGATTCAGACCGCGGGGAGGGTGTGGAGCGAGTATCCGGCCAGCGGCTGAGTAACCATCAGGCGTTCGTGTCGCCCTGGGTACGGACCCTTGGCAGCCCGAACGCCGCCATCTGCTTCTCTTCGTAAGAAAGAAAGCCAAGGCTGCGGTAAAAGGCGGCGTTCTTCTTGCCCTCCGGCGTCGCTTGTCCGGCCGAGCGAGACGTCGACGCTACTTACCGCACTTGGCCTTGTAGCCGTCCAGCAGAGCCTTGCCAGCATCGGAGTTGTCACGCACGTACGCGCTACCGCTGATGCTGATCGAGGTTTCGCTGGTTGAGATGAACTCGCTGCCGGTCCGCTTGTTGCGGCTGTCGTCTCCGGCGACCGTCCAGATGATCTGGGACTGATCCTTGTTGAACTCGCCGGTGCTGGTCACACCCGGCTTCTCGTAGACACCATCGCAGTTGTACTCATGATGCGAGACACTGTTGCCCTTGACGACCAGCTGGCCGAGTTTGGACGTGCCGTTGACGTCCTTGATGTAGTAGGTACCGTCGAGCTTGCTGCCGCTGCCGCTGCTTCCGCTGCAGGCCGTGAGTATGAGTGAGCCCGCGGCCAGGGCGAGCACCCTCCGGAGGAGGTCCTCCAGCTCGGCTTCCGCAACCTGCTCAGCTTCGGCGACGACTACGCCGCGGTCCCCACCCTGGAGCCGACCGGTGAATCGATCGCCGCCAGCTTCCTCGAGATGGGGCCGCCCGTGCCGGACGTCGTTCGGGCACTGAATGCCCGACAGGCCGCCCTGACGGGAGACAGCGCCAGCGTCGACGCCTTCACCCGGCAAGGGCTCGGATTCTGGAGCGGATGGCAGGAGCCGGTTTCAACTGCCCTTATCGGCACATGGGCTGACTTGCCGTTCAGTCAAGGTCTGCTGTCCCTGAGCGCGCTGGAGTCCCTCAGGGATGAGGCGCGCGTCATCAACAAGCAGCTGGCCCCGCTCTGGCGGCGCAGGCTCAATGCCAATCGCATCTGGAGCCTGGACTTCTCCTTCGGGCACGGCATGACCATGTACGACCTCGCCGCCAGCGGCCCCGACCCGTACGAGGTGCTCACCAGTACCCTGCCCGACGACCCCCGCATCGCCGCGGTTCTCGCCCAGCTCACCCCGGTTGAGCGCGCGGTCGCCATGGCCTGGGCCAATACGCGCATCACCACCTGGGCGGAAGCCGCAGCCATGGTCATCGACTTGGACGCGCCCGTGGTCACAGGCTTCGACCCGGCCGCCCTGGGCGCGAGGGTGCGCCGCAAGCTCCAGCGCCTCGGCACCCGGTACACCGAGCGTGCCGCTGCGGCCTCTGCGTGGCGGGAGAAGCAGGCGTGACCCTAACTGCCCTGCTCCTGATCCTGCTCCTTGCCGTGGTCACCCTGCTCGTCGGAGCCGGGGCCCTGGCACTGCTGCTGCACCGCCCCGCCTGGGCCGCCCCACTCGCCGGTTCCCTTGCCGCGATGACGCTCATGGCCGCTGTCATCGGCATACTCGTCGCCGTCACCCGCAACTGAACTCGCCTCGGTGGCACGCGTGGGCGTGCCACTGAGGCGAACTTGCCGCGCTCTCGCGACGGCCCTGAGCGGCCTTGCGCCGGCGGCTGGTACGAACTGCTCTGAGCGGCGATGCGGCGGGCGCTCTGGGCTTCCTGCGCTGGATGGTGATCCGCGCGGCACGCAGGTTCTTCTCGGTGCGGGCGCCGGCGGCCATGGTCCGGTACATGGTCGCCGCGTTCCTGGCCCGGATCGCCTGACCGTGTACGTGGGGGGTCCTCTTCTAGTCGGCGCTGTCGAGCTGCCAGACGCGGTCGGGCACCCGGTGCTCGCGCATCTCGGTGAGTCGGGCTTCGAGGGTATCGACGTCCGGCGCTTGGTGCTGTGTGGCGCCCAGGGCTTCGGCGTACGGGCTCTTCCGCACGGTGTCCCATGCGGCCTCGGCGGCCCGGGAAAACGCGATCCGTGCATCGGCGTCCACACCGCCATCCTGCCGCCCGGTGTTCGGTGGTCTGCTGGGTGAGCTGTCGGTGCTCTTTTGCGGGAGGTGCCCACCAGACGTAGCGCGAGCCGGCCTTTGCCCTCGGCGGCCGCGAGCTGGCGCAGGTGCTCGTCGGCTGTGGCCGCCACCACCGCCGCCGTTCGCCGGATCGGTTGAAGGAGCCTGGTTGCCGGTTCTCGTCTGTCAGAGGGCCTCGACGGTGAGAGTGCGGCGGTCGAGATCGAGTTGGACGGTTCCGCCGTTGGCCGCGCGTAGTTGGCGCCATGTGGCGTAGCCGGTGAGGATCGCCTGTTCCCAGTCGGCTGAGCGGCAGGCACCGACTTCGAGGTGTGCGGTCATGTGACCGATCGTGGTGAGGAGCTCGTGGTCGATGTGCTTGATGTCGGCGAAGTAGCGGTGGCGGGCTGCGTAGGAGAAGACAAGTGCAGAGATGCCTTCTTCGATGGCGATGGCCCGGCCGCCGTCTTCTGCTTCGTCGGTGGCGGGGTGGCTTTTGCGTTTGCGGCTGAGGAGGAAGCGGGTGACGGGTGACCAGCCGAGGACGGCGGCGTGGGCGAGGTGGAATGCGTCGTGGAAGCGGTAGTCGTCTTCGATGTGGGAGGCGCTGGTGAGGGGGTCGCCGGCGGGTGTTCCGTCTTCTCGGGTGAGGACGATGACCGTGCGGCCGTCGGGGGCGGGGGTGGGGGTGAAGGTCAGGGTGGTTTGGCGGGGCAGGCGTTCGTGGGCGAGGAAGTCGTCGTCGAGACGGGTGTGTTCGGCGTCGGGGGTGGTGCGCCAGCGGTCCTTGGTTTTTTCGAGGCTGGCTGAGGCGATGTCGTCGAGGTCTAGGCCGAATCGGTGGGCGAGGGCGGCGATGTACCAGAGGGCGTCGCCGAGTTCTTCGCGGAGTTGGTGTTTGCCCTGTTCGAAGGCGGGTCCATCACGAAGGTGCTTTTTGTAGACGGTGGCGAGGGATCCGACTTCGCCGGCGAGGCCCGGGCGAGCTTCTACTACTGGCGCCGCACCGCGGCAGCAAGGGCGGCCCGGCAGGCCGTCGGGCACAGACCACGGTGGCGCCGTCGGGCGGGTCGGTGTAGAGGCCGATGATCCGCGTCCTCTTCCCTCGAAGTCACGGTCCTTCGATCTCACCCGGGAACGGGTGCGGCGCCAGCGGACACCTTCGGTCAGCAGAATTCGGCGGACCGGACCTGCCCACCTCAATGCCGTGACGGCGGGCAGTCTCCGCAGGGGCGTCGAGTGTCCATTCCAAGCGGGCCCGCCGCATCGTCTGCGACCAGGTCACCGTCCTCACCCCTGGTCAGGCGGCCTGGAGGCGTCTGTCGGCCATTGCTACGATCCTCGATCGTTCCGCCTCAGTGATCCGCCGGGGACGGCCACTGACTGGCCGGTCCTCCAGCCCCTCGAGCCCCAGCACGTTGAAGCGGCGGAGCCCCCACCGCACCGTCTTGGCGTGACAGCCGAGCTCCGCCGCGATCACTGCCACCCGCAGACCGCCCCAGCTCAACACAATGATCCGCGCTCGCATCACCGGATCGGCTGGCGCCTTCCGAGCACCCGCCAGCCTGGCGACCACCCCGCTCGCCGTCCGCGCCGAGCGGCTGGGCCACGGATCGAAACAACTCCCGCATCCCCCGCCAAGTGAGGAACTTCCCGACCTGCGCGGGGTGTAGGCCCGTTCGCGAAGCTCGACGGCGACGTTGATTGCCCCTCACGAGGCGGGCGACACGCGCCCCCCGATTCTCAAGAGCAGCTCCTGGTGCCGGGTGTCGTCGAGGGTGAGGGCGTCGAGCGGGCGCAGGTAGGGGAGGTTGTCGCGGATCGGGTAGCCACGCCTGAGGCGCGGGTTGTAGAGGAGGTCCTCTTCGGGGACGTGGATGAGCGGGCCCTTGTCCACGGGGCAGGCGAGGAGGGAGAGGAGCTGAGGGCCGGGCTCAGTGGGTTGCGGCATGGTGGGGTTCTCCTAGGCGGGTCGGTGCGGGTGGCTGTTGGTCGTGACGCGGCAGGGTGAGCAGGACCACGATGGCGAGCGCGGTGCCGCCGAGGCGGAGCGCCAGCCGCAGCGGTTCGGTGGGGAGGTCTTCGCCGAAGACCACGGTGCCCGCGACAACGGTGAAGATGCTGGACACCGTGGTGGTGACCGGGACGATCACGGAGGCGCGGCAGCGTTGGAGCGCGGTCTGGGACAGGGCGAGACCGGCTACTCCGGTGGCGACGAGCAGCCAGGGGTGAGGTCCGCGCAGGAGCTCGGGCAGGGCTGTCGTCAGCGATTGGTCGGCGAGTGCGGCCGAGGTGCCCTTGATGGCGAGTGAGCTCACCCCGTACAGCAGCCCGAGGGCGACCCCGTACGGCACGCCGGAGCTGCGGCGGCGGTGCCGGCGGCCGGCTCGGCGCAGTGAGGCGAGGAACAGCAGGAGTCCGAAGGCGAGGCAGGGGAGGCAGACGGCGAGCAGGGGCAGGACGGGTGCCGCCGCTCCCACCCGGTTGCCGTCGGCATCGCCGTCGCCGAGTGAGCCGATGACAGCGAGCAAGGCGAGCAGGATGACGCCGCTGGCGAGGAGTTCACGGCGGCCTGGGCGTTCGCCCAGTGCGGCTGCGGAGAGGGCGATCAGGAGCACCGTTCCGGAGAGGAACACCCCCTGGGCGGCGGCGATCGGCAGCAGTTGGTAGACCTTCAGCTGGGCGGCGAAGCCCAGGCCCAGCACGGTGAAGCCCAGCAGCCAGCCGGGGCTGGAGGCCAGCGTCCGGAGCAGGTGCAGCGGGCGGCGGGGGTCCAGCGCGGGGAGGGCGGCCAGTGCGCGCTTCTCGAGGACGAAGCCCGCGCTGTAAAGGGCGTTGGCGAGCAGGGCGACCGCGACTCCGAGGATCAACGGCGTCCTCCGTCCTTCACCAGTGCGTCCAGGATCTCGGCGCAGCGCCCGGCGAGCTCGGCGGCGGCGGGTTCGGCGAGCAGCTGGTGGCAGTGGCGGACGGCGAGGTGCAGGCGGCCGCCGAGGGTGAGGGCGCTGACGGACAGGCCGCGGGGCATCCGGACGGGTGCCGAGAACCACAGGGCGTCGGCCGGGCCCGCGGGGCCGAAGTCGAGCGGGTGGGTCACCCTGCCGAGGTTGCTGACCAGGGCGGTGGACGTCCAGGGGGCGGCGATGCGACGCAGTGCCCTGGTCAGCGGGGCCTTGGCGCCGACAGGCAGCCAGGGGGTGCTGACCAGGCCGGCGACGGGGCCGCCACCGGTGACGGGGGCGGCCTTGGCTGCGCGGGTCTGAGCGCTGATGCGCCCCAGCAGTGTGCCGGCACCGGCGTCGGGGGCGGGTGCGTCGGCGTGGATGGTGGCCAGGTGGTTGTGGTTGCCCATGGGGGCGCCGGGGGCGAGTGGGCCGTGCGGGCGGTCGTCGATGGGCATCGACAGGTGGATCGGGCCGGTGGGGTGGCCGTGCTGGTGGTTCCATTCGGCCAGGGTCAGCTGGACCGCCGCCAAGAGCAGGTCGTTGACGGTCGGCTGGGGCGGCTTGGCGGCGGACCGGGCGAGTGGGAGCACGCTGAGGTGGACACCGGTGCCGGGAGTAGGACTTGCGGCGGGCGCGATGCGGGCCGGGCGGCCGCCCCGGGCGGCGACCGTGGCCGGGACATCGGCCGCACCGCCGGAGCGCTGCCGGGCCCGACCGCCGGAGCGCTGCCCGGCCGGGGCGCCGGAATAGTGGTCGGCGACGTCGCAGAGCAGTCTCAGGCAGGTGCCGGCGTCCGCGAGGGTGTGCGCTGCCGTCAGCAGCAGGGCGGTGCCACCGCCGGGTGCGGGTGCGGTCTCCAGCCGGAGTGGGGGGCCGTCCGCCAGCGGGGGAGCTTCGGTGAGGGCACGGTGGCGGGTGGGGCCGAGGTCTGCGGTGGCCGCCACGGCGGTGGGGCCGATCGGCGCCGGCTCCCAGCGGTAACGGCGGTGCCACCAGTGGGAGTCGGCCTGCCGTACCTGCAGCGTCGGGTGGGCGGCCAGGGTCTGGGTGAAAGCGGCCCGGAGCCGCTCGACGTCGACGGTGCCGGGGAGGTGGGCCTCCAGGTGGACGGTGTCCGCGTCCAGGTGCTCCTGGAGCAGGTGGCGTGAGTACTCGTCCATTGCCGGGAAGGGAACGCGCCCCTGCCGCCCGGACGGGGTCCGGGCGGCAGGGGCTGCCAGGGTCGGGCGGGTCACGGGGCCTCGGCCCGGTGCCGGGATCCCGTGGCCCGGCGGTCCGCCGTGACCAGCGTGGCGGCGAGTGCCAGCAGCGCGAGCGCCTCGGCGGCCGGGCTGAACGCCCCGCTCGGGGGCGTGAGGACCGCCAGCAGGCCGGCGCCGATCATCGCTGCCCCGGCGACGTACGGCAGCAGGCTCGGCCACCGGAACGCGACCAGGACCAGCGGCACCGCCGGCAATGCGAGCGGACCGCCGACGACGCCGAGGACCAGCAGCGGGAAGACCACGCCCAGCAGCCACCGGGGCGCGTCGGACGCGTCCCAGTCCTGCGGGCCGGGCTGGTCGTGCGGCCGGCCGCCCCGGCGCCGCAGCGCCGGAACCACGACCAGCCCGGCGAGCACCAGGAGGGCGAGGCCGCCGAGGACGAGGCCGAGGTCGTACGTGGTGGCGGGGGTGTAGGAGAGGAGTACGGTTCCGCCCGTGCCCGCCGGGACCACGTAGCCCTGCTGCCAGCCGTCGAGGCGGACGGACTGCAGCGGCTTGCCGTTCAGGGTTGCGCGCCAGCCGGGGTTGGCGTTCTCGTGCACCTGCAGGTAGGAGGCCTCGCCCCCACCGATCTTCACCCTGCGCTCGTCGCCGGACCAGGACACGACCTCCACCGTCCGGCGCGAGCCGGGATCGGCAGCCGGGCTGGCGTCGCGGGCAGAGAGGGTGAGGTCGGTGACGGCCAGTGCCCCGTCGTCGGAGGCGGACACCCGGTGCTTGCCCTGGCCGAGGGTCAGGGTGGAACCGGTGGCCGGGCACAGGGTCACGGTGATGGGATAGCGCTTCTGCAGGGCCGTGACCGTGCCGGACACGGAGGTCTGGTGGGCGGTTCCGTCCACGGTGAGAACCGGGCCCTTGCCGCACGGCAGGGTGAAGGCGGTGTCCTTCGCGTCCTGTGCGTCCTGGGTCTCCTGGGGATCTTGACGGGCCACCAGATCGGCCAGAGCCGGGATGTGCACCTCGCTCAGGCCCGCCGGCAGCTGGAGATTCTGGCCGGCGAGCGGGTTGTGGACGACGACGGGGGCGGTCGCGGTTACCGTGATCCTCAGCTGGTCGGTCGTCAGCGGGGCGAACCGGACCAGGCCGTTGGCGTCCACCGCCGCGCTGACGGCGTCGGTCGGGGTGCTGAGCTGCACCTGGGTCGGCCGGGAGGAGAGTCCGCCGGCGGCACCGAGCACCAGGTGGTCGATGCCGCGGCTGCCCTGCCAGGCGAGCCGGACGGAGGACTTGCCGCCCGCGATCCAGGCGGTGGTGAAGTCCCCGTCGAGCAGGTTGCGGGGGCTGCCTGAGCTGGTGGAGTCGGCCTCGATGCCGATCTTTCCGGTGGTCCGGCCGGGGGCGACCTGGTCCAACAGGGCGTCCAGGGCGGGACCGGGCAGGGCGACGGCGCTGCCAGTCACCTTGAAGTCGCCTGCATCAGTGGTGAGTTGACGGTTGAGCCCTGTCTCGACGGTGCCCGACTGGGAGCCGCCGAGGTCGAGGGTGCGGTGCAGCGAGTAGGAGTCGGCCGTGGCGGCCGGGAGCGACAGCACACGGGTGGCCTTGACCCCGGGGATCGATATCTCCGAGAATCCGGCCCCGCCCACGCCGGTGGAGGAGGCGACGGCGCCCTCGATGGTGATCTTCACCCAGGCGGCGGGCCCCGCCGGGGCGTTGACGTTCTGCGCCACGGCCTGCGGCTGCAGCACGCTCACCTGCGAGCCCCGGTCCGTGGTGATCCGCACCTTGGTGATGGTGGGCCGCAGCGCCCCCCCGGCGAGCGGGGTGACCTTGAGGGTGGCGGGCAGGTCCACCGACTCGTTGAGGTCGATCCGCAGCCACTGGCCCATCGGGTCCGCGCTGCTGCCCTCGGTCCACGCCGTGCCGGTGTTCCCGTCGAAGGCCCCGACCGGGTCGTACTGCGGCAGGGCGAACAGCCAGGAACCGTACGAGGAGGCGGTGATTGACTTGGCGCCCTCGATCACCGAGGTGGTCTGCTCTGCGGCGGAGCCGGCCCGGCCCGAGGGCAGGATCTGCCGCGGTGCGCCGCCCGGGTCCTGGCCGGCGTCCTTCGGGTTGGTCTCGGTGGCCGTGTAGGTGTACGAGTTGTTGCCGTCGACCAGGCCGAAGAGCGTGTCGCTCCGGCGCTGCCCGTCGGCGGTGGCCCGCAGCGCTGTGCCGGCGCCCTCCGGCAGGGGGTCGCCGGAGAGGATCACGGGCCGGTCCGTCACCGTACCGCTGGCGGAGAGCGGGAGCAGCGACTCGGGGCCGCCGCTGACCACCGTGGTGTCGGCGACCGGGCGGGTGGTGACCCGGCCTGGTGCGGCTTCACCACCGGTGGGGGCGAAGATCTCCACTGCGGCGTACTGGCGGCTCAGGCCCTGGACCTGGACCGGGGTGTCGGGCGTGAGCTGCCCGGAGGTCGTCGGGGAGCCGAAGCCGGTCACCCGCTCGTAGCCCGAGGCCAGCAGGGTGGCGCGTACCGTCTGGGGCGGGATGTAGCCGGCCTGCGCGGGGTCGAGGTCGTTGCGGACCACCAGGTGGTGCACGCCGGACCGCTCGAGGAAGGCGCCGAGCCCCGGTACCTTGGTGCCGGTCGCCAGCGCCTCCTGGATCGCCTCCAGGTAGCGGCGCTCGCCGGCCTGGCCGAAGGGCACGAAGTTGTACTGGGCCCAGGGGGAGTCCGCCAGCACGTCGAGTGGCTCGTCGATGGTCGAGCCCCAGGTGTAGAGGCCGTGCGCGTCGGCGGGAACCACCAGGGCCCGGCTGTCGGGGGCTTCGGCGGACAGGTAGGCCGCGGTCTGCTTCCACTGGGAGGGCAGCGCTTTGAAGGAGCCCGGCTGGAGGATGTTTCCGTTCAGGTAGGGCAGCGCGAGGCCGGGCAGTACCGCGAGTGCGACCAGTGCCGGGACCAGCCGGGGCCGTGCGGCCGTGCGGCGCAGTGGCCGCCCGCACAGGTGCGCCAGGCCCAGGGCCAGCGCCAGTGCGAGGCCGGTCTGGAACTTGTAGATGTTGCGCAGCGGCGCCAGCGCGCCGTCGAGCAGCTGCTGCACCGAGCCGTGGAAGGGCGCCCCGAGGGAGCCGCCGTACCCGGCGAGGGTGATCAGCGCCACGGTGCCGACGACGAGCAGCAGCCAGCGCCGCTCGGGCAGGTCACGGCGGGCGAGCCCGGCCAGGCCGAGGGCTGCGGCGAGCGCGGAGCAGGCGATCACCAGGACGTTCGCCGCCACGTCCCAGCCGGCGGGCAGCCAGGCCGAGCCGAAGTGCAGGTAGGCCACCCAGTTCCCGGCCCCGCGGAGCAGCTCGGTGGCGGACATGGTGGCGGTGGTGGTGGACGCCTGCTCGATGTAGCGCAGGAAGTCGGCGCCGTAGGAGTTGAGGAGGAGCAGCGGCACGGCCCACCAAGCCGTGGCGAGGAGCACGCCCGGCACCCACCAGGCGATCAGGCGCCATTTGCGGCTGCCGCCGGGCCGGCTGAGCAGGTAGAGCCCGACCGGGAGTAGTGAGGCCGCGACCGAGGTCGCGTTGACGCCGCCCATCAGCGGGATCACCAGTGCCGAGCGGAGTGCGGCGGCGCGCGCCGAGACGAAGCGGGTGAGCGGCAGCAGGACCCAGGGCAGGACCGCGCCGGGGAGCGCGGCGGCGGAGGTGGATCCGACCACGATGGTGAACACCGGCCACAGTGCGTAGCAGGCCGCGGCGAGCAGCCGGCTCGCCCGGGTGCCGTACCCGAGGCGTTCGGCGAGCCGCAGCGCGCCCCAGAAGGCGGCGGTCACCACGAGCGACAGCCACAGCCGCTCCGCCAGCCAGACCGGCAGCTGGAGCAGGTCGGAGATCAGGTAGTACGGCAGCATCGGGAAGGCGTAGCCGACGTACTGGTTGGACAGGGCGCCGAAGTTGCCCTCGCTCTGCCAGAGCGTTCCGAGTGTGCCGAGGAAGCCCACCGGGTCGAGCGCGACGGCCAGTTTGGTGTCGAAGGCGATCCGCCCGGGCGCAGCGGCCAGGAAGGCGGACAGGACCAGCAGCCAGAAGGAGGCGAGCCAGCGGCGGCCGGCACGCGGCTCGGGGCGCGGCCTCGAGGGCGGCGCGTCGGGGAGCTGCAGCGTGGGGGCGCTCATTCGGAGGTTCTCCGCATCACCAGGAGAAGATTCCAGGACGCGATCTCGCGCAGACCTGGAATACGGACGAGGGTCTCGGCCAGGAACGGCCAGTAACGCGATCGTGCGGAGAGGACCTCGACATCGCCGCGGCCGCGCACGTGACGCAGCACCGGGCCGATGTGCACCCGGTAGAGGTTCTCGCCGAGGGTGTGCTTGGCGCTGCGCCCGGTGCGCCGCTGGTAGCGGCGCCGGGCCCGATCGGCGCCGAGCAGGTGCCAGGGCGAGGTCTCGTGGCCGCCCCAGGGGGAGAGCCAGTTCGTGTAGGAGACGTACACCAGGCCGCCGGGGCGGGTGACCCGCACCATTTCGCTGATGAAGGTCTCCGGGTCGGGCACGTGTTCCAGCACGTTGGAGGAGAAGCAGACGTCGGCTGTGCCGTCGGTGAGCGGCAGCCAGTACCCGTCTGCGACGACCGCGTGGTCGGGGGTGCGTCCGCCGCGCGAGTGGAGCTCGGCGAGGTCCGGTTCGAAGAGGAAGGCGTGCGCGCCGCGGGCCCGGAACGCCTCGGTGAAGTGGCCGGCAGCGCCGCCGACGTCGGCCACCACCGCCCCGGCCAGGGGTGTGTACCGCTCGACCTGGTCGGCGGCATCCTCGGCCAGCAGTGCGTAGAACCTCTCCGGGTCGCTCTGCTCGCTGCGAAAGGCGCGGAACAGCGCGAGGGAGCGGCGCAGGGAGGGGTCTTTCACGAGCGCTCCGCCAGGGTCGGGGCCGGGGGCTCGGCCGTGGTGTGTCGGAACCCGGCCCGCCGCCTGGAGCGGTGCAGGGCCACCGCCTCGGCGGCGGCGGCCTGGAAGCGGTCGACGCTGTGCTCCCAGGAGAACTGCTCCGCGTGGCGGCGGGCCGCCGCCCCCATCGCGACGCGGCGTTCGGCGGACAGCGCCAGCGCGCACCAGGCCGCGGCGAACCCGCTCTCCCCTTGGGCGAGCAGGCCCGTGCGGCCGTGGACGACGGAGTCCCGCAGGCCCGGGATCTCGAATCCCACCGCGGGCGTGCCACGGACGGCGGCCTCGGTGACCACCAGACCCCAGCCCTCCAGCGAGGAGGGGTGTAGCAGCAGCCAGCTCCGGCAGAGCAGCCGGTGCTTCTCGGCTTCGTCGACCCGCCCGGCGAAGACCACGTCGGGCCCGGCCTGCGCCTCCAAGCGGGCCCGCTCCGGGCCGTCGCCGACGATGACCAGCTTGCCGCCGGTGATCGGGCGGACCCGCTCCCACAAGCGCAGCAGCAGGTCGATGCGCTTGTACTCCACCAGCCTGCCGACGGCGGTGAACAGCGGTTCGCCGGATTCGGGGAGCAGCGGCGCGGGCGCCTCGACCCCGTTGGGAACGAGGTGGATGCGGTCGGGCGGTACACCCATGTGCGCCATCGCCTCGGCCGTGGAAGGGGACACCGCGACCATCAGGCTGCGGGAGTGGGTACGGGTCAGTGCACGGTGCTCCAGCATCCTGCCGACCCGGGCGACCGGGCCCGGCAGGCGCTGGTCCCAGAGGTCGGTGTGCACGTGGTTGACCAGGCACATCACCGGTCCCCTGTGCCACAGCGGCGCCAGGTAGGGGACGCCGTTGCAGACTTCGACCAGCAGGTCGGTCTCGCCGACGCTGCGACCGAACGCGCGCGGGGTGCGCAAGAAGTGGTCGTAGGTGCCGCCGGAGGAGACCACGCGGTAGGCGCGGTCCACGGACGGTTCGGGGCCTGCGCAGAGCAGGGTGACCTCGTGCCCGCGGTCGGCCAGTCCGGAGGCCAGCCGGTCGACGAGCAGTTCCGATCCGCCGGCGGCGGGGTTGGCCAGGTCGCGCCAAGCCAGGACGGTGATCCGGTGGGGGACCTCCGGCGGCGGCCTGACGGCCGTCAGGGCAGAGGGGCGGTGTGGGGACGTCTGATGTGCCATGGGAGCTCCTGAGAGGGGCGGTGCTCAAGGCAGTGAGGGCAGTGAGGGCGGTAAGGGCAGGACTCAGGGGACCGGGGGTGACCGGTGGGGCAGTCGCACGGGAGGGACCGGGGGATGCGGCTGGCGGCGCGCTGGTGGCGCGCGCCGCCAGTCTGGGCTCTTGCTACCGCCCGGTACTACTCACCGAATTGCTAAATTCCGGTCGAGTTTGCGCGGAATGCAGGGTTCCTCTGTCACCGGGGCGAGTGATGGCTGTCACCGCGAGGCGCGGCGGCGCAGCAGCACGCCCGCCGCCAGCAGGCAGACGAGGCCCGCGGCGCCGGAGGCGATGGGTGCGGTGGTGCCCACCAGCTCGAGCTTGCGGGCGGCGGCCTGCGCGGTCCGCACCTGTCCATCCTGGGTCCCCGCCGTCATGGTGAGATCGGCTCGCAGCAAGACCAGCAGGTCAGGGCCGTCCTCAGAGGTCCGCAGGGTCACCAGCGGCTGCGTACGGGCGTCCATCACGGTGCCGGTGACCGGGTCCACGACCACGCTGAACCCGGCGTTCGCGTAGTACCGGTCGGCGACGACCTGGCTGCGGTCAGCCAGTCCGAGCAGCTTGCCGGGGACCTGCTGGGTCCCGACCTTGGTCGCGCCGAGCACGGCGCCGTAGCGGTAGCCGGTCCGGCCGTTCACGGTCGCGGTGCCCTGGTAGTCGAGGGTGACGGTGTCGCCCAGCGTTGAGTCCCAGTAGGCGTACGGGCGCTTGGCCAGGCCGAACGGGAACTTCAGGTACGCCTCGCCGGAGAAGGCCGGGGTCTCGCCGTGCGAGTGCAGCGGCAGGTTGGTGCGGCGGTCGGTCACCCAGCGTTCCACCGTCCACTGGACGGACTTCCGCGGGTCACGGAGCTCGAGCGTGGCAGCGGTGTCGATCTGGGTGGAAATATCCATCACCGCGCGGGTCTCGCTGCTCTGCGCGACGTTGCCCACCACCCGCCGCGTGAGCGTGAGGTCCTGGACCGGGCTCACGGCGACGGCCTTGGTGTCGAAGACAGTGCCACTGCCGGTGAACACGGTGGTGGTGTTGGTGTCGATCGGCGTCTTGCGCAGGTTCGGCAGCGCGTACCAGTGCAGAAGCGGCGCCAGCACCAGGAGGAAAGCCGCGAAGGCGGTCAGCACCAGACCGGCGCGGGACAGGTGGCGGGGCGCCGGGGCGGGTTCGGGGAATTCACCGGCGGGCTGGTCAAGGATCTGACCTGTGGACACGGACATGATTACGCTCCGTAAGGGATTGGGGTCGGCACAGACCGTGCGGCGGTGAAGGCGGTGGTGCGACGAAAGGTCCCCAACGGCTGCCGAGAGTGCGGCAGGTCCCGTGATACATCCCCTGAGCGCGGAACCGTAGGTCCCCCCTTGACGGATTGTCAACGCCAGGGCAAAACTGTGCGGGCACGGGACCGGGCCGGTGCGAATGGTGTCGCCTGCTGCTCCGCCCCGTTCGCTCGGGGCCCACGAAGGGACGATCCGCAGCCATGCGTACCCGACACCCCGTTCTCGCCGTCGCCCTCACGGCCGCCGCGGGGGCGGTCCTCGCCGTCGCCGCCGCGCTCGGTCTGGTCGCCCTCGCGACCGCCCCTCCCGCCCAACCCGACGTGCCGCTGGTGTCCTTCACCGGCTGATCCCGGCGCACCCCCAGGGAGGCTGCCCGCATGAGCGTACGAACCGATCCTGCTCCGGCCACCGCACCGCGGCAGGCCTCTGCATGGAACGCCGTCAGCGCCGCCGACACCGAGCGGTTCATCCGCCTCGCCTCCGCCGAGATCCCCACGCTCTCGGTCGAGGTGATGCAGCAGATCCACGCCCAGTTCCCGCAGATCGTGGAGATCTACGACGACGACGGCGTCTCGGGGGTCCTCACCCGGATCAGGCAGGCCCTCGGCCCCTTCGTCGAGAGCGTCCGGGCAGCCGGCGGCCCGCAGATCTCGGGAGACGGCGGCGTACGTTTCCGCGAGGCCGCCGCCTCCCTCGACCGGCGCGAGACCCTGCCCGGGCGGGCGCTCGACTTCATGCGGGCGGTCTACCGCTTCGGGGCCCGGGTGTCCTGGCGCCGGCTCACCGAGATCGCGGACGGCGTGGGGATCCCGCCCGCCGCGATGTACGAGCTGGCCGAGGCCGGCTTCGACTACATCGAAGCACTGGTGATCGACGCGGCCCGGGACCATCTCGGCAACGAGTCCCTGGCCGCCGGCGAACGGCTCCGCCGTCAGCGCCGTCTGGTCGAGCTGCTGCTGGCGGACCAGCCCGCCGACCCCCAGGCGACGGCCCAGTACGCCGCCAACATCGGCTGGCGGCTCCCTGACACGGTCGCCGTCGCCGTCCTCAAACGCAACGAGAAGGCGCTCCTGCCACCGGAGTTCGGCACCGGCATCCTGCTCGACTGGGAGAGCGAGCAGCCCCGGCTGGTCGTCCCTTCCCCCGCCCCGGCCGGCCGGGCCGACGCGCTGCGCCAGGCCCTCCCGGGCTGGACCGGCGCGCTGGGGCCGACCGTACCGCTGGCCCATGCGGCACGGTCGCTGCACTGGGCGCAAACGGCGGTCGGGCTCATCACGGCCGGGACCCTGCCCTCCCGTGGTCTGCTGGACTGCACCGAGCACACCACGGCGCTGATCCTGCTGCCCCCCGCCGAACTGATCGACGACCTGGCCACCGGCTGCCTCGCACCGCTGGCCGCCTGCCGTCCGGGCCACGCGGAACGGCTCGCGGACACGCTGCTGGCCTGGCTCCAGACCCGGGGCGGCGCGGCGGAGGTGGCGGCACGGATCGGCGTCCACCCTCAGACGGTCCGATACCGGATGCGCCAGCTGAAGGAGCTGTGGGGCGACGCACTGGACGACCACGATCAGCGCTTCGCCCTGGAGCTGGTGCTCCGGGCCCGCAAGCTGCGCTCGGCCGCCCTCGCCTGACGGGCGTCGCACGATTGTGGCGGAGCATCAGGCGGGAGTTGAGCAGAGCCCACAGGCTGGTAGCTGTGGTCGGGCTTGCTGTCGCCGTCGATCTCCCTGCAGAAGCTCTGGAAGCCCTTTCCAATCGAGGCGGCGATGTCCGGTACGGTCCGCTTCGCGTGCTGGCGGCCGGCGACGGTGATGCGGGTCGCGGCCGTCCCCGGTGGCCCGACGCCGCTGCGTGAGGCGGCCGAACAGGCCAAGATCGAGTTGGCCTCGGCCACCAAGACACAGATTGGGCTGGGCTGCCGTACATCGCCGTGTCCGGTGGGCAGCCCTGAATCTGAGTGAAGCTTCCCCTTGATCGTGGACACCTGGAGACTGGGACCTGAGGTTCCAGAGGAAGTAGTGCCAGGTGGGAAGTAAGTACACGAAGCGGTACTCGGCGGAGTACAGGCGGGACGCGGTCGCGCTCGTCCGGTCTTCGGGCAGGACGGTGACCGAGGTCGCCCGGGAGCTCGGGGTCAGCCTGGAGAGTCTGCGCAACTGGGTCCGGCGCGATCAGGCCGACCGTGGTGAGGGCGCCCCGGGCGAGCTGACCAGTGCCGAACGCGAGGAACTGAAGCACCTGCGGAGGCAGAACCGTGAGCAGCAGCAGACCATCGAGATCCTGAAAAAAGCGACGGCCTTCTTCTTGAAGGAGAGCGACCGGTGAGCGAGTTGTACCGGTTCATCCATGCGGAGAAGGCATGCTATCCGGTCACCCTGCTGTGCCGGGCGATGAAGGTCGCCCGCTCCTCCTACTACGCCTGGTGCGACGGCGAAGCCGCCCGTCAGGCCCGCCGGGCAGCCGACGACGCGCTCGCCCACGAGATCACCGTGCTGCATATCGCCTCCCGCGAGACCTACGGTGTCCCGCGGATCCACGCCGAGCTGCGGCGTCTGGGCCGGCCTGTGAACCACAAGCGTGTCGCCCGGATCATGAGGGAGGCCGGCATCCAAGGCGTCACCCGCCGCAAGCGGCGTTCACTGACCCGGGCGTACAAGAAGGCCTGCCCGGCCCCGGACCTGATTGGCCGTGACTTCCACGCCGAGATCCCCGGCACCAAGTTGGTCGGCGACATCACCTACCTGCCCACCGCCGAGGGCTGGCTCTACCTCGCCTGCTGGTTGGACCTGGCCACCCGCGAGGTCGTCGGCTACGCCATGGCCGACCACCACCGTGCCTCCCTCGTCGTGGACGCCCTGAAGATGGCCCACGGCCGGGCCGAACTCCGCGCCGGATGCGTCATACACAGCGACCGCGGAAGCGAGTACACCTCAGCCGAACTCCGCAGTGCAATAGTGAAGTTGGACCTGCGGCAGAGCTGTGGACGTACCGGGTCCTGCTTCGACAACGCCGCCGCGGAGAGCTTCTGGGCCCTCCTCAAGGAAGAGATCGCCACCCGCCTCTGGCCCGACCGGGCGACCGCCCGCGCGGAGGTCTTCGACTTCATCGAGACCTTCTACAACCGCCGCCGTCTGCGCAAGCACAAGATCTTCGGCTACCTCACCCCGGCCGAGACCAGGCAGCGGCATCAGCACACCCTCGCGGCGTAAACATCAAGTGTCCAGGATCACGGGAACTTCAGCAGGCCGCTGTCCCAAGCTCTGGGTCCAGCCCGACTCTGCCGCAAGCTGATACGTAGCCGCGCTGGCTGGCCAACCAGGACTGGGTGTCCTCTGACACTGAAGTTGGACCGTTTGCCACCGAAGTTGGACCGCTGGCCCGGTAGCTTCCGCTGATGCCGAAGCCTGGGGCAGTAGGCACCAGAGCCTTGCTCGTCATTCCTGAGTCGAACGTGCTGCCAGCATGTACGTCGGCATGGCTGTGAGCGTCAAGGCCGCAGGTGCTTGAGGGTGAACTCGGGCAGGGCGTAGGGGCCGGCCTGGGGCGCGGCCGGGTCGATCGGGAGGTCTGCTGCGGGGATGTCAGTGGCGTGAAGTTCGGCATTGTCGGTCGGGGTGTAGATCAGTTCCGCGGGGTCGGGGAGTTCCCAGAAGCGGCGGGTGTTGGCGGAGACGGCGTACGCGGTGACGAAGCGGGCGGGGAGCGGCGCGGTCAGGGCGGCCCGAATGTAGCCGACGGCGTCGCGGGGGCTCAGCCAGGTCGCCAGGTGCCGGGATTCGGCGGGCAGTTGCTCGAAGCTGCCGATGCGCAGGCAGACGACGGACAGAGCGAGTTTGTCGGCTGCGACACCCCCGCGCCGCCACCGCCTGGACCACCGCGCGCGCCATCACCACACGCTGGTACGACCACCAGCAACACCTCACCCACCGCTGGCACACCCGCCTCAACCAGCTCTACGCGACCAACCCCCACCTCACCACCACGGGCAGCGCCTCCCCCGCACTCCTGGCACGCGACCTGATCACCTACCCCGAAACCGTTGACCTCGCCCGCACCCTCGCCACCCTGCCGAGCCGCCGACACCACGACACCGACGACGCCATCGCCTTCAGCACCCGGCGCCTCGGCTTGGCCCGCCTCGCCCTCGCCAACCACGACCCGCTCCGCGCCTTACTCACCCACACACGCCGCTGACCAGCACAAGTCCCCACCCAGCCCAGCGAATACGTGCGGCCGCCTATAGACGTACCACCACACCCGCGGGAAAGCCAAAATCATTCCCACACAACTACAAGACCCCAGGCCAATCACTCGAACAACGAACCGAACAGCCCAACAGGCCGCACGAATACACCAGACGCGACCGCTCCCAGCTGCTCCGAATCCCAGCCAAAAAGACGGGACACCAGACCAGAACACCCCAGCTCCCTGAAGATCACTGGCCCGTCACAGCTCCAGGGTGCCCCGCTCGCGCAGCGCCTGGAGCTGGTCGGCGCGGGCGGCGACCCGGGCCGCCGCCTCCCCCTCACCTGCCCCCTGCCCGCACCGTCCCCCGAGGCCGGCCCCCGATAGCCGCGGGGTCCCGCCTTTTCCCTTCCGGAGTACAGCGTGGTGCCGGCCCGGCTAGGTTCATGATCAGTCCGCGCCGGTATGGGTACGTGGGCCAGGACCGGTTTCCCGCGCTCTGGGTACAGCCGGACCGCCTCCGGGCCTCGGCATCCGTTGGGATGCCGAGGCCCGCACTCCCTATCCGCCGGTGGCGTCTGTCGGATCGGGCGTCAGGGAAGGGATGATGCGGCGTTGCATTCGCGGCAGGTGACGGCGCGCGGCTGTTTGAGAGCGTCGAGGGTCTGGTCGAGGTCGAGAGGTGTTCCGCCGGGCTGGCATCCGATGACGTGGACCAGGGTCGCCCCTGGATGGCGGGCCGGTGGGGCAGCTGCTGCACCGCTTACAGCTTCGTCGTCAGCTGGCCCCCGCAGCCGCCGAGCAGCAGCCCGCACCAGAAGGTGTCGCCTCCGTGCCGCCGGCGGAAGGCGGATCGCCCCAGACCCCGCCGCCCCGTAGCGTCAGCCGCCCATCTCGTATCGGGTATCCGAGCACTATCTGGAGTGATGCACGTCACAGGAAGCTTTCTGAAATTCTTTGACACATAGCCATCACGCCGGGCCCGAGGAATGGAAGCTCGAACCGAACCAAGGAGTAGCCCACATGCTGCGCCGCTCGATGAGCCCTGAACCGTCCTGCAGCGAGCCGCGAGAACGGCGCCGCGCTCGCGTCGTCGCGGAAAAGCTCGGCCGTACCATCCTGGTTGTGGGGGCGAGCGCGCTCTTGGTCAAGCTCTTCATACTCCTCCGACAGGTGGCTAAGGAACACCCGGACCCCCAGGTCCGCGCGCAGGCACGCCTGGTGGTGGCCGAGGCGCTCAGTGCGCGGGAGGCGATCCTGCGCAGCTCGGGGCTGGAGGACTGGCAGCCGGAAGTCGCCCGCTTCGCACAGCGCCACCTCGGGGTCAGCAAGCTCGATGCGGCGTGGCTGGAGGCGGCGTCGATGGCGCTGCTCGGGGAGTGGACCGAAACTGTCAGCGTTCCGGCTCCCGATGGCGTCGACGCGCTCGACCGTCTCCGGCAGGAGGCGCTCACCGTGCACCGGCAATTGATGCCACTGTGGGAGCGGAAGAGTGGCCCCGGGCGGGTGTGGATGCTCGACTTCCTCCTGCCCTCGGGCGGGGACCTTCACGAGGTCGTCGCGGTCTCATACCGGATCGAGGACGAAGCACTGCTCTGGGAACCGGAACGCAAGGATGCCCGCGCCGTGTTCCAGCGACTCAAAGCGGACGAGCAGCTCGTCGCCCGCGCCTACGCGCTCGCCGGCGGCTCATGGGCGGAGGCTGCCGACTACGCGTACCTGCCTAAGGAGATCGGTACACGGGTGATGCGCAAACTCCGACGCCTGGGCGAGCAGCGCCGCGCCACTGTCAGCCTCCCGGACTGCAGCACTGCGGCGGTGGCCGAATGACTGTCACCGCCCTTATCCAAGCCGCGGTTCCCGAGTTCCTCGGCGGCCTCGCGGCCGCCGCGGTTTTCGCCGTAGGACTCGGGGCGTTCCGGCGTGGCCGCGCGGCCCTCACGGCCCGCAGGCGCGGCAACGCAGCCGACCACACCGTGCCGTAGCGCCGGCACAAACCCGATCTCGCTTCCATGGCCTACGGCGCCGGTTCCCACTCCTCGGGGCCGGCGCCCCGGCACTCCACGAAGCCGGGGTCGGTCAGGTCCACGTCCTCCGGGTGCCGCGCGGCTGAAGGACATGTTCAACGCGTGCAATGAGATGGGCATGACACACATCGCCATGACCACGGTCGTGTTCGGGGGTTTGCGTGAATGCGTCGCACCCCTTCACCCGGACCTCAAGCTGGTCAGCGACCCGAATGGGATGGCGGCCATCGAGGGCGTCTTTGACCAGCCCTGGCCGCCGGCAGCCTTGTCTCGCGCCGTCGCACTCCGTGGCAAGCCGTCGAAGGCCGAACGCAATGTGAGCTGATGGTCGTTCAGAGGGGGGCCGATGGCGTTCCGCGCCGTGCACGCCGAGTGGGGAGCCGTCTTCACTCACCTGCCCGATCTCGGGTGCGGGCAGGCGTGGGAGGCGGTGTGGAAGGTTCGGCCGCCCGCGCCGATCGTCTGCGCGGAGTGCCGGCACCCGATGCACGCGAAGACCTCCGAGCGGGGGCTGCGGTTCTTCGCCCATGCTCCGCACGCCCCGGACTGTGAGATCGCCCGCCAGGGCGAGTCCGAGGCCCACCACCTGCTGAAGCTGGAGCTGGCCAGTGCCGCGCGGGACGCGGGCGCCCACGCCGAACTGGAGGTCCGCGCGCCGGACGGCTCCTGGTCCGGTAGGCGTCGGGGTGAGTGGGTCGTCCGGCCGCCCGATACGGACTCGGCGGGGGCGTGGGATGTCGTCGGCGTCCTGGAGGTGGCCGAAGTCGGCGTGCGCCTGGGCGACGGCTTCGGGGTACGCCTCCTTCTTCGCGTGCTGGGCGAGCGCCCGGTAGATGCTCGCGACGCTGGGGGCCTGCCGCTTGCGCTTGCCGGTGGGGATGATCAGGTCGGGCTGGACCTGCTCGGCCGACTCGCCCTTCGCGCGGCGGCGGAGCACGGTGTGCAGCATGTCCTCGGTGATGACGGGTGACCGACCGCCGTGCTTACCCTTGCGGGCCGCCGTGTCGAGTCCTTCGGGGGTCGGCTCCCGGATGTTCTCCCGCTCGGTGCCCCGGAGCGACGCAGTCCTGACCGCTCGGCAACCCAGGCTCAGCCGCTACCTGCCGAGCGCGTCCAGCTCTGTGCGCGCCGCCTCCACAAAGACGCCCCGGAGATCGCTAAGGGCTGTCCGTTTCTGCTGCCGAAGTTCACGTTGCGCCCGGTGATCCAGGCATGCTGTGCCGGCCAACTCTCAAGGAGCGCCCATGTCGATCTCCCGTTACACGATGGCCTTCGCCTCGGTCGTCTTCATCTCCGGAGCCATCGCGCTGCCGGCGTCCGCGGCGACCGCGGCCCCACACCAGCCCTCGGTCGTGGGCCACCTCTCCGAGGACGGCAACAGTGACCCGCTCGTCGGCGGTGAGGGCGGCAGCGGCGGTAACAATCCCTATCGTGACCCCAACGGTGGCGCCTACGGGCCGGACACGTGCCTGCAGGGCTACGTCTGGCGGGACAGTTTCGAAGGCGACACGGTGTGTGTGACACCGGAATACCGCCAGTACGTCCACGACCTGAACCCCCACCGTCAGCCCGGCGGTGGCGTCTACGGTCCATACACGTGCAGCCAGGGCTACGTCTGGCGCGAAAGTCATGAGGGCGACACCCTGTGCGTCACGCCGCAGGAACGCGACGTGGCCAAGGCCGGGAGGCACTAGCCGACCGTGATCAATTTCAACGGCATTTTCTGACCGCAACTACTCACACCCGCACATGGGGGCCGCGATGTGGAACTTCCAGAGCTGGCGGCCACCGTCGAGTTCGATCTGTTGCAGCTCGAAAGCTGTACCTGCAGATGTTGACCCTCGGGAGTGACGAGTCCGATCGGGACGTAGGGCACCGACGCGGCCACGCCTGGACCGGTCACCTCTTCACGCTGTCCCGCCGCCGGGACTCCCCGGCCGCCGCCCTTGCCCGTCACTTCTCACGTCGCCTCCGCCAGCGGTGGGCCTTGGCCTCACGGCGCAGCGCGGCCAGGTCGGCGCCAGTCACACCGGCGCGGGCGAGCACGCACGAGAGCCTGATCAGCCTGCGGCGGTGCGCCGTTGCGCCGGCGTCAGGTCGCAGCTGGGCCAAGGCTTCGTACGTCTGGTCCCACGCGATCTGCAGTTGCACCAGGGCGTCGGGGTCGGAATCTCGCTTCACCCTTCGATTAGAGCATTTGTTCGAATTATTTTGCACGTCAGGACACCCGCGATCAGACCGTGCATGGCGCCACCACCTCGACGCCGCCCAAAGGCGAGACCGCCACCAGGCCACCAGGGCTGGGAACCGACTCCGCGGCCTGCGCGGGCATCGGCTCGACCAGCGGTCGCAGCGTCGCCCCGGCACCTCCTTCACGAGCTCGCTTCCGGCATGGCCAACGTGACCGCACAGGCGCAGCCAGGCGCACGCCCAAGCCCGGCAGGCGCCTTCGAGAAGACTCGGACTCCGCCCGGGGTCAGGAGTGGGACTGGCTCTGTGCGTCTCCCGCAGGCGGTCTCTGCATGCCCTACGCAAGGGGTTCCCGCGACTACGCCGAAGCCTTGGGTGTGGGCAGTGGCTGTGCGGGGAGCAGCAGCCCGCCCACCGGTGGCAGGTGTCAATCCCCGCGGCGTCCTTGTTTCCGGCTCCTGGCTGGTAGGCGCCGCCCGTAGTTGCGCCGCATGCGAATGGCGGTACTGGTCCAGTGGTGCGAGCTGGTGAAATGCCAGTACCTGCAGTGCGGGCACCTGTGGATGCGGTCGACAGCGGGGCCCGGCCTGTCCAGTGGCTGCGCCACCAGCCACGCGCGAGCCGCACTCTGAGACTCAAAAGATGTTTTTCTCGACATGGGGCAGACTGGCAGGTGAACGGTACATTCACCTCCCTTGATACTCATTCTGTCGCCGCCTGGATTCGAACTGCAGAGTCGGCAAGACAATATGCGTACACTAAAGGTGGCACTTGTGTAGAATCTGTTTTCCAAAATCCACAAGCTGTGCCGTGGGCAGCGGCATGCGTTCCACCTGCTCCAAGGGCTGTGCCGGGGTTCGGAATTCCCGCAGGAGACAAAAGGCCGCCTGTTGATCATCGGAAATGGCCCTGTGGCGCCGTGACCGCGCGGGCCATCCGATCGAGCCGGGCTTGATCCATCACTCGGACGCGGTTCGCAATACACGGCTTTCACCTTCGCCGCCCACCTGAATGGCGGCCGGCCTGGACGCCTCCATCGGCGCTATCGGTGACGTGTATGACAACGCCCTCATGGTATCCATGATCGGCAGGTACAAGACCGAGCTCACCGAGCGGGACGGCCCGTGGCGCACCCTCACGGACGTCAAGTTCGCCACCGCCGAGTGGGTCGACTGGTACAACAAAACAACCGCCGCCTCCACACTCGGATGGGAGACGTCCTACCCGCGAACACGCAGCCAACCACTACGCTGAACCACACCCCACGGCCGGGGACCCAGCCAAGAGCTGAAGTCTCTACGAAACCCGGCGCGGTTCACTGCCGGATGTTCTCTTGCCAGTTGGTGCTGGTCATGACGAAAGGGCAGCTCCGGGGTCCCAAGCTTCGGACCCCGGAGCTGCCCCGGTCGCAGCGCTCAGAGCAGGCCCAGGTCGATCGCGATGTCGGTGTCCTGCGTCGTCTCGTTGACCTGCACCCCAGTGTTGCCCTCGCCGCAGACGTTCTGAAGCTGTTGCGTTCGCGACGAGCTGCTGAGGATCGGAAGGGTGAGATCCGGGATAGTGATGAGGCTAAAGGAGTTGTCGTTGGCCTCGATAACGCAGACCGTGGTGTCGCCCTCCTTGCCCTTGTTGGAGTCGTCGGCGGAGGCAACTCCCGCCCCTGCCATGCTAAGGCTCCCGATCATGGCAACCACAAAAGCAGCCTTGCGAAGCTTGCGCATTGCATCTCCGTTTTCGTCTTATTTGCACGTTGACCGAAACGCGTAGCTGCACGCTATCGGATGAAACACACCTTTTGTGCGGCAACACGCCGGGCTGCGAACGGCACCACGTCGGGAGAACGGGATGCCATGCCGCATCAACCGCGTCGCCGTACTGCACGAAGAACCCATGGCCCTGGGGTAGGCACTTTTGCAGCGCTGTGTGCCTCGTACAGCAGCCGCGGGCCTCTGACCCTGGATCCGACCAGGGCTTACTTCTGTTCGATCGCCCCGCCCCGACCACCCGCCAGGACCGGCGGACAGGCACGCGACACGGAGCCCGGGCTGCGGCCACGCTTACAGGCGGGCACCCCCCGACGTCGAGCCGTCCAAGTCCACCACCTGATAGACGATGCGGCCATCCGCCCCGTCCTAGACAGATGGCGATGCACCCGGCTCCGGGGCCGCTCAGGACGGGTACGACTGGTGGGACGGGATGCTGGCCCAGGCCCGAGCGTGTGCCCGTCGCCGCACCCGTGCGGCGCACCGACCGGGGACACGCCGTAGGGGAAACCGACCGAGCCAACCCCAGCGCACCAGCGGCGGTACTCGGCTGTCAGGCACCCGCAGCCGGGCACCGCACGGTGGGGACGCCGCCCCGGACGGCCCGTTGCACCCCAGTGACTCCTCCCCCTCATGAAGGAGGGGGCTTCTCGCTATGCCGGTTGGGCTTCGCGACGGGCCAGCCCGGCCCGTAGGACATTCAGAGGGCGGTTCGTGAGTTGATGTCCATTTCCGGGTGAGGCTGGGGCAGGCTGTCACGGTGCTCGGTCGGCTATTGCGTCCTGGTGAGGCTGCCG
>NZ_JBSFTS010000034.1:0-51875 GCF_053591375.1 Streptomyces sp. NPDC003034 | reverse complement strand
CTACCGAACACCGATACCACCCGGCCCACCAACAGCGCCCCCAAGCACAACGTACGCACAGACCGTTGGCGAACCTTCGATACGCCGTCCTCGAATCCCCAGGACAGGCCACCCACACCAACCAACACACCCACCACAACGCCGACGCCGGAACAGATCCCGGATAGATCCCGCTGTCCGGGGGCAAACGCGCCGCATGAACGCACTCCGCCACTGGGAAAATGTCGTTGAGCAGTGGGAAAACGCACTGCTCACCAGACTGTCGCCACGCGAGCCGGTCGAACTCCTCGAAGCCCTACGACAGGAATGCGACCAGCAGGCAGTCATCTGCAGCCACGACCGCGTCGTGGTTCCCAACGCCTACGAAGTGGAACTGCCTCCAGAAATCCACAGAGAACTGGCACCCCAGGCCCACCGCATCGGTCCGCTGCTCACCGACGCCCTCGCCCGCCATGGCGAGGCACACAACTACGAATGGGCCGGCCCCCTGACCGTACGGCTCCGCCCGTCACCCCACCTCCGCGACAACCGCTACCGCATCACCAGCACACCCACCGCCCACATCAGCACCCAGGCGTTCACCGACTGACACACACGCCAGCGCAGCACACCACCGCGCTAGCGGGATGAAAGAAGGGTGGAAATCCTGGAAGCGGGGCAGCCCTCCCCCGCTCTTCCCGCCCGTGAGCGACGGCGCTCCAGCTGCGCCGCCGCCCGTGCCTTCAGTCCCGCTTCCCACCCTCGAAGCTCCACGCGTCCACATCGCGGTAACGGATCGGCCCGGGCCCGCGCGCGGCGTTGCTGGCCACCAGATGCAGACGTCCGGCCTGCCAGCAGCCGCCCACGAAGCCGGTCAGCCCAGCGGCAGCCTCCACCACGGACGACGGATCGTCCCGACGTGCGCGGGCCAGCGTCAGATGTGGACGCAGCGGTCGGCCCTCGAAGGCGATACCGCACTCCTTGACGGCGGCGCGCACTTCGCCGGCGAGCAGGTGCAGCCCTTCCAGATCGCCGCCGATCCCGGTCCACAAGACCCGCTCGTCGAAGTGCCCTCCGCCTCGCAGAGTGAGTTCCAGAGGCCGCCGCGTCGCCGCTAGGCCGGCGAGCGGCGGCCGCAGGAGCGAAACGGTCTCAACGGGGAGCTCCCCGAGGAACGCCAGGGTGATGTGCCAGTCCTCGATACGGTTCCACCGCATGCGCGGGTAGGCGGCATAGGCAGGCCGCAGCTCCCGCGCCAGTTCCTCTTTCGCGACGTCGGGCGGGGCGAGAGCGATGAACACGCGAACGGCCGCAGCCCGCATGCGTTCGTCCGCGAAGGACTTCGTACCGTGTTCGGATGGTTCAGTCATCTTCTGTTCCGTACTCGCAGCCCGGCCGTCGCCAAGCCTCCCGCCCGCGCACCGGCCCCCCGGTCCCCGATTGCCAGCGCGAGGGCACCCGGCGGCGCACGCCTGGCACCGGCGCACGGGCGCGGTAGCTGGCGCAGGGCGGGCGCTGCGACGTCGCTGCCAGAGCCCTGAGAGCTGACCCCGCAGCTGCCTCCGTGAGGCCTGTATTGGCGTAAATAGTGTCATGCGATCCGAAGCCCCGGCATGCGGGGCTCATGCGGGGCTCACGTCTGCCGTGGAGGCCGCTTCGGCTTACGAACATCCGCAGGCCCGGCGGACGGGGCAAGAGCGCTGGTCGGCACCGCCCAGGCCCGGCCTCGGGGGCCGGGCCCGCGACGGTGCTGCGGCACTGGTCGCGCACGCCTTCTCCGACGGGGCCGGGCGCGGAGCCGGGTCACGTCTTCGGGCGACACCCCAGCGGCAGGAGGTACTGCAGCGGCTGGTCGAGGTCGTCCAGTCCGAGGAGTTCGTGGGCCAGGTCGTCGTGGAAGCCGCCCAGCGGGGTGCCTCCCAGGCCCAGGGCGGCCCCCGTGAGCAGCAGCGTCTGGGCCAGATGGCCGGTCTCCAGCAGGGCCAGCCGCAGAGCGCGCAGGCCGTAGCGGCGGCGCAGCAGACCGAGGTCCGCGTAAAGGGCCAGGACCACGGGCGCCTGGTTGATGCCGATCCAGTCGGGGTCCGTCGCCGGACGGGACAGGTAGGTCGACAGCGGTTTGATCTCCGACACCGGGGGCACCGGCCCGATGTGACGCAGGGTCCGGCGTTCCGGAACACAGTCGTACGTGCCCGCCGGGACACCGGCGACCTCCAGCACCAGCAACCGCACCCGGGCCGTGTACAGCGCGCCCGCGCTGGGATAGGGCCGGTGGACCAGCGCCCGGACCGAGCCGTCGTCGAGGTGCTGTTCGGAGCGGCTGCTCTCGGACAGGGAATGCCACAGCAACGCGCCCAGGGTGCCGGCGTCCAGCGGGCCCCCGAGCGCGCCGCGTGCCGATGACCGGTCGGCCAGCACGGTGCGCAGCGGAACGTCCGGAAGCGGATCTGCCGGCAGGGCGACCTCAGGGCGGGGCGCCAGCGTACGGGACGGCGGCGTACGCGGCGGCAGCGGCCGCAGCGCCGTGTCCTCATTGCGGCCGATCTGGAACTTGCTCCGTTCCAGGTACTGGAGGTCGGGCGCGGTGTGTCCGGACGGGAAGTAGCCGGGATGCTCCTCGGTCTCCAGCAGGGTTCGGGCGGCCAGCCGGCACACCGCCCGCTCCTCGTCGGGGGTGACGCCGAGCCGGTTGAGCAGCATGTGGAGCTGCGAGGCCCATACCTGGGCGGCCGCGGCCTCGGGCAGGTCCTCCCGGCCGCGCAGCAGTGCGTCGGCCTCGCGGACTCCGTCCGCCCACCGGTGGAGCCAGGGCGCGGCGGTGCCTGCCGCGAGCTGTTCCCGCAGGTGGGCCGCGCGCCCCGTCAGGCTGGTGCGCTGCGCGGCGTAGACGGAGTTGACCCGTGTGTGCACGGAGGCGCCGGGCAGCAGCGCCACCTCGGTGACCCACCGCCAGCCCGCCGCGTGCCGGCGCAGCCAGCGCGCCGCGGTGAGCCGGTCCATGCCGAGCGCGTAGCCCGTCGCGTGGGCCAGGTCCGCCGCGGATGTCAGCCGCGCCGCCGCCGTGCCGCCGTGCACCTGCCGCAGGGCCTCCAGCGCCACCTGTGTGGAGGTGGCGAAGACCTCCTCGGCTATGGCTTGTGTCTGCGGCCCGCCGCCGTAGCGCTGCGTTTCGGGTACGTACGCCGTGGCGCGGACCTCGCCGTGGCGGGACGGCCACGGGCCCGGCACCGCGGGCACTTCCTTCGCGGCCACGGCCAGCTCGTCCGGCAGTCGGGCGGCGGCCCGTGTGCTCAGGCCTCGTACCCGGATCCGGACGTGGGGGCCGTCCTCGCCGTAGCGGATGAAGAACCACTGGGCGGCTTCCCCCGATGCCACGAGCCCGTCGAGGAGCGCGGCCGCGTGCCGGGTCAGGAAGGTGTCGACGTCCTCGGTCGTGGAGTGGAGGAAGAGGTGGAGGCCGTGCCAGGTGTCGGTCGTCGTCATGTGCGGTCCTCGTGGTGGGGTCCGTGGGCGGCGGGCATCAGGGGAAGGGGTGCGGATGGATCGCGAGGTCCTCGTGGCGCAGCGGCCGGTCCGTACGGCCCAGCCGGTACGGCACCTCCAGCAGCCGCGGCAGCCCACGGGTGCGGTGGTTGACGTGCCCGAAGGTCATCGGCAAGGAACCGGGTACGACGACCTTCACGCAGTGCAGGCCGAGCCGGTCGCGCAGCCCCGGCTCGGTCTGGTCGACGGCGATCACCTCCAGGCCGGCCCGGGACAGCCGCTCCACGGTCGCCTCGAGCAGGGCGGTCAGGTCGTCCACCGGTGCGGGGGCCCCCGGCCAGGCTTCCGCGATCGTCGTGTGCGGTGTGTCGGCGAAGAGGAACTCCAGGCGGGGGCCCGCCTCAGGAAGGGTGTTGAGGCCGACGTGGTCGTCCAGGCTGGTCACCAGTTCCGGCTGGTCCAGCATCGGCCGCAGCCGCCCGGGATCGCGCGGGCGGCCGGGGGCGAGGGAGCGGTGCCCCGACTCCAGCACGTTGGTGACGACCTCGGCCACCGCGGACCGGATCGCCGCGCGCGGGTCGTGGTGGGCTCCCGCCGCCAGGAACATCCGCGGCGCGTCGGGATGGGAGCCTTCGTACCGGCAGACCGCCACGACGGCCGGGATGCCGAAGTCGTTCGTCGCGTCCAGCAGGATCAGCCGGTAGCCCGCCAGGGCCGCCCGGTCGGTCAGCAGGGCCGTGTCGAGGTCGTCCGGGGCCGGTTCGACGCGTCGCAGCGGCGTCGCCGCGTACCACGCCATCAGGAAGGCGTCGCGCTCCGCCACCTCGAACAGGCCGTAGAGCGCGGCCTCTTCGGGGCTGTTGCCCAGTCCGCAGCCGTTGGAGGACTCGTACACCACGCGGGGCCGGCCGGCGCCCGGCACGTCCCAGTACGCGACGTGTTCGGGGACGGCGATCGCCCGTCGCCGGGTGAGCGACCAGCCGTGCACCCAGTCCAGTTCCAGATCCGGTGTGTACGGGACGGTCGTCGACGCCGGATGCCCGTGGTAGGCGGGGTCGGGCAGGCCGAGCCGCCGCGGGTCCAGCGCCCGGTCGGGGCCCAGCTCGGCGAAGGAGGCCCGCAGGTTCGTGCGCCGGCCGGTCGGCCGCATCCCCGCGTACCTCTCGACGCTTTCGAACAGCGCGATGCGCTCGCTGTCCGCGAAGTCCGCGGCCCGCCCGTATCCGCCGTCGTCCACGAGCCGTCCGTCCGTCACGAACGCGGTCGTCAGGCAGAAGGCCGAGTCCTCGGTCCGGAACAGGCGGCGTACCGGACCGAACCGCTCGTCGTGCAGTGCGCCGCGCAACCGGTTCAACCCCGTGCGGGGGTTGGCGGCGCGCAGCACGTACGGGTCGTCCAGCGGGCGGGGCGCCGAGGGCAGCGGGGCGGCGCCGGCCGCGGAGTCCGGGGGCAGGGGACGGCACACCGGGCAGCCCCCGACGGGCCGGACGTGGTGGGTGGACCAGGTGCCGCGCCCCTGGTGCACCACATGGACGACGGCTGTTCCCGGGTGCTCGCCGGGCGGCGGGTCCCCGCCGTCCAGCAGGTCCGTCGCGAGGGCGCCGACAGCTTCGGCCAGGGCGGGGGACGGTACGCCGGCCAGCGCCAGGGCCGGGCTCTGCCAGGGCACCCGGCCGCCCGCCGTGGCCAGCCGCTGGTATTCGGCACAGCACAGGCAGGCTGCCGCGCCCGGCCGCAGCACGGGCCCGACCACCGCCTGGGCGCCGTCGAAGCGTACGGGGACGAGGGTGACCGGATGACTGAGCGCGTGCCGGCTCAGTTCCTCGGCGAGCCCCAGTGTCCACTGGGTCAGCAGCACCACGGCCGGGCCGGTCGTCGTCCCGGTCGCGGACGCGGAGTCGAGCACCGGCACGGGCAGGACGCCGAGCTGCCCGGGCCCGGGCGGGGACTTCGTCGGTTCGTTCATCGTGCTTCCTCGGGGGTGCGCAGGACGGTGAAGCCGAAGGCCCGCAGCCGGTCGGCGAGTTCTGTGGGCCGCAACGGAACCTGCGACGGGGCCTGTGACGGCGCCTGCACGGGGACTTGCGACGAAACCTGCGGCGGGGCGGGCGCCGGGGCAGGTGCCCGTACGGGGACGGGCACTGCCGCAAGCCGGCGCAGCGCGTCCTGGAGCGCCTCTTCACGGGCGGCCACGTCCGCCAGCCAGCCGCCGGTCCACCCGCGGTCCTCCCATGCGGCCGTCCGGGCTCCCGCGCCGGCCAGCGGGGCGATCGCGCCGCCGGAGGGGCGGGTACGGCGGTCCGGCGCCCCCGTGGCGCAGACGGCGGTGACCGCGGCGAGGGCGGCGAACGCCGCCGCGTCACCGGGTGTGGCCTCGACCGCGCCGCCCAGTACGACGGGCGCAGACGGCTCTCGCAACGGATGCCCGTCCGTGCCCGCCTGACTGCCCGCGTCCCCAGCCGGTACGGTCCGGCGGACGGTGGCGTGGTACACCTCCTCGCCGCGGAAGGGACGGGAGACCTCCAGGTGGGCGGGAACGGCCAGACGGACGGTGAGCGTCGTCCACCAGTGGCGGACCTGTGGATGCCCGGACCACCGTGCCGCCGGCACGGACGTGTGCCCTGCCGAGGCTTCGAGCCGGCGGTGGGCAGCCGCGCGCAGGGCACGGCCCCAGGCGTGCCCGGGGTTCGCTCCGACGGTGAAGTGCTCCTGCGCCAGCAGCAGTTCGGCAGCCCGGCAGAACACCTCCAGGCGGGCGAGGTCCAGCCGCGGCGCGCCACCGACCAGGGGCCCACCGAGTCCGGCCGCCTCGGGCAGCGCGCAGGCGGCGAGCGGCACGGGCAGCTGCCGCAACGGCGCCGGGAGCGGCTCGGGCAAGGCCCCGCACCGCTCGTCACCGAGGGCCGCCGCCCGCCGCAGCGCGGCGCCGAGGGTCTCGGCAGGGGGCAGGTCCGTCCGACGGTCGGGATCGAGCCGGTCGGGCCCCAGCCAGGTCCGGTAATCGGCCCGCAGGGGGCGGGCGTCGGCCAGGAGCACCGCGGGAAGCCCGGGCAGCAGCCGCTCGTCGTCCCCTTCGCTCGCGGGGTCCGGCAGCCCGGCCACCTCACACAGCAGGCGGTGCGCCGCGGAGCCGGCGAGCAGGGCGGCGAACGCGGCGGCTCCGGCGGGCGCGGCGGCTCCAGCGGGCACGGCGGAGCCCGGAGGCTCGGCGGCTCCAGCCGGCGCCGCGGCTCCTGCGGCCGAGACGTGAGTGAGGCCTGCGGCGGGATCCGGGGGCGCGCCAAGAGCCAGCCGTGCCTCCAGAGCCGCCGCGTCGGAGCGGACCTGGGCCGCGCTGCCCGGGGCGGTGGCGTAGCCGCTCCCGCCGCACAGCCCGGCCGCGACGGCCCGGTCCGGTCCGTCACCGCGGGCGTACAGGAGGACCCGCCCTACGGGCAGGCCCGGATCGGCGGTGTACGCGACGGGCAGACCGCCGCGCGCCAGAGCCCGTCCGGCAGCCTTGGCCAGGGGGTCATCGAGGGCGCCGGCCACCACTTCGGCCCGCGTGGTGGTGAGCGAGGCCGCCGCCCGCGCGGGCCACTCGGCCGTCACGTCGAGCCACTGCTCGACCGGACCGGAGCCCCCGTCGTGCCCGTGCTCCGCCGGCCGGCCGGATCCGCCGACCGGTGGGGCGGGCTCCGCCACGAGCAGGTCATGGGCGTCGAGCTGTCCGACGAGGATGTCGACGGCCGCGCGCAGGGCCGAACCCCGCTCCATGCCGTCCAGGAGGTCTTCGAGTGCGCCGAGGCGCAGCGGTTCTTCCAGTAGCCGCCACAGGGCGGGCAGCGCGGTGCTGCCCTCCAGCGTGACGCTCCCGCGCCGGCCCCGCAGGTGCAGGCCGCTCCGCAAGGGGGTCACGGCGACGCCCGGACGCAGCCGCCGCACGATCCGGGCCCCGCCGGCCGGTGCCGGCAGAGCGGTGCCGCCGGGGGCGGCTGACGTTCCGGGGGTCATGCGCCCTCCACCGCGTGGACGGCCGCGCCGAGCTCCGCGCGCCAGTCGCAGCCGGTCAGACCGGGGACCGTACGGACGACGAGGTACGCCGCGAGGTACCGCTCCAGCGGGCGGACGTCGCAGATGGTGAAGAGCCGGTACAGGGCGTTGGTGCAGGCCCGGTACACCAGGTAGTCGGGGCGGCTCCACATCGTGGCCTGCGGGTCGCAGCGCCGTAGCAGGTCGTGGAACTCGCTGTACCGGGTCCGGACGTCGGGGTTCCAGCGTTCGGCCGCCGCGGTGTCGCCGGTGGCAGCGGCCCGTGCCCGGTATTCCAGCGGGGCACCGTGGAGGTCCGCGCCGGCGTCGTACCGGCTCTGCGCCAGTTGCCAGGCGCCCGCCGAGTAGAGCGCCCAGTCCCGTTCCCCGCCGTGGGCTCCGCCGTCGGTGATCCGCCCGACGAGCCCGGTCACCGCGGCGCCCGCGCGCCGCCAGTGGCCTTCGAAAGTCTCCCGCAGCCGTCCGTCCGGATCGTCGTGGAGCAGGAAGTCCTCCAGGTGGGAGACGTACGAGTAGTGGCCGTCCGCGAGGCCGCCGGGGTGGGCGCGGGCATGCGCGGCGAGTCCCGCCACGGCGAGCTGAATGCGGGCCTGCGCGGAGTCGCCGTGCTGCGCGAGGAATGCGGCGCCGGCCCGCAGCGCGCCGAGGCCGGCTCGCAGCAGGTCGTCGCGCAGGTCCGCGCCGTCGTCGCCGAGCAGGGCGCGCACGCTCGATCGGTCGACCGCCTCGATCCGGACCGTGTTGTCCGCCTCGATGGGGCCGTAGGGCGGGGCGATCAGTTCGGCGCGCCCGGCCTCGGCGGCCCGTTCCAGTAACTGAGCGTGCGTCAGGTCGCCTTGCGAGGGATGGGCGCGCAGCCAGTCGCGGATCCGGGCGGCAGCGGACTCGGCGGCGGACTCCACCTGCACGGGCGGGCCCTGGAGACGCAGCCGCAGGTGGGGGCCGTGCAACCAGTGCCGTTCGACGTGGGCGGCCAGTCCGTCGGCCGCGCAGGCCTCGGCGAGCGGCAGCAGCACTCCGCGCAGCAGCGGCGCCTTGACGGGGTGGTGGAAGTAGGCGACCACGTCGCGGGCGCCGTGGTGGTCGGGTTGTGCTCCTGGCACGATGCGTTCCTCCGTCGTCTGCGGGCAGGTCATGCGGGCCGCCCGGCCCGGTAGACCTCCAGTACGAGCTCCACCGCGCGGGTCGGCGTCGCGAGGCCGCCGGACGCGGGCATGGCCTCCTCCAGGACCGCTCCGCCAGGGTGGCGGGAGAGCCACTTGGCCAGGCAGCGCAGGTGCAGCGCGTTGCCGAGGTCCACGAAGTGGGGCTTTGGGCGGTCCAGGGCGCTCAGGAAGTCGTCGGCGGCCCGCCCGGTGGAGGTGTTTGCGACCGGGTGCAGGAAGACCTGCTCGGGGAGGCCCAGCAGCGCGCGCCAGCGGGCGGCGGCCTCCGCCGGGACCGTGCCGGAGCCGAGGTCGGCGCGCAGTTCCCGCACCACCTCGGGCGGCAGCGTCCAGCGGCGGCGCTGGAGCACGACGTGGCGGTGGCGCAGTGCGTGGCTGCGCGTCACCCGGCCGCCCGGCGCCGGGATGCTCTGGCGGGGGCCGAGCGCCCGGAAGTCGACCGCTCCGTTGGGCTGGTCGGCCAGGTGGGCGCCGAGGCGGCGCGGGAGCAGGAGGGGGGCCAGGAAGCCCGCGTACAGCACGTCCAGGAACTCGCCGGTGCTCCGCAGCCGCAAACGCACCTGGTCGGTGGCCTCGTCGTGGTGGAGCTCCACGTCCGCCTCGCCGATCGACGCCCAGCGGCGGTCGGGGCCGATCTCGTCCGGGACGAGCAGGGGGTGGAGGTTGGCGTTGAACCCGCCGACGGGCCGGATCTGCGCGGCCCGCGCGCCGGGCCCCAGCCCGCACCGGATCTGGTGGGACACCTCAGCGGTCGCGCGGGGGTCCAGGGCGTCCAGGAACCGGCTGGTGAACCGGCCCCATCCGCCGTACACGTGGTTCACGCAGAGCAGGCCCCGGGCCGGGTCCCGCTGGAGGAAGTACGCGTAGCTGAGCGCCCGTTCGCGGGCCCAGCCGGGCAGCCGCTCGCCGAGGGACGTGACGAGGCCGGGTGGCAGGACGACCTCGTCGCCGTCAGCCGCCCCAGCGGCCATGGCCTCCCGGACCCCGGCGGCGAACTCCGCGCGGAGTGCGGCGAGCTCGCCGGTTCCCGTGGGGAAGGCGGTCCGGTCGGCCGGGGCGAGGGCGGCGATGCGTCCGGCGGCCTCCCAGGCCTGCGCGACCTCGGCTCCGAACTCCCACGGGTGGGGGCAGCTGCCGCCGTGGCCGTATCGCCCGACGAAGCGGTCCCGTACGAGGCGGCGGACGATGTGGCCGAGGTCGAAGAGCTCCGCCAGGGCGGTGACCTCGCCGAGGGCCTCATGGTCGGCGGCGTCGAGATAGCCGTCGAGCTCCAGCGGGCGGGGGGCGACGACGTCCTCGGACAGTACGGTGAGCGGGGCGGAGGCGGGCGGGACGGGACGCCCGGCGTCGGACAGCTCGCTCCTCCAGCGCTCTGCCAGGTCGGCGAGGAGGGCGGGCCGCTCTGCGGCGGGCGCTGCTCCGAACTGCGCTGTCAGGCGGCCTATTTCACCGATGCGGTCGGCGCGTGCCGCATCCTCGGGGTGTGTCGCGCCGAGCGCCGACAGCCATGCCGTGAGCCGGGCCACGGGGTCGGTGTCCTGTGGCGGGAGGGGGTCGCCCGGTACCAGCAGGCCCGCCTGTACGAGGCGGTCGAGGAAGGTGACGGCGGCGGCGCGGCCATCCTCCGCACCCTTCAGGGCCGCGCCCAGCAGGTCGGTCAACTCATGGAGGGGTACGAGGTGTTGGGCGTGCCCGGTGACCAGGCTCAGGGGACCGCCGAAGGGCAGCTCCACCTCGTCCTCCCCGGACACGAGGTAGCGGCCCCCGGCGAAGGTGGCGCGGTCCCGGGAGTACGCTGCCCGGCCCGCCGTGACCCGGGCCGTACTGGTGATGCGGTGGGGGATCGAGGCCCGGCGGTGCGCAGCGTCCAGGAGGGCGAGGGTGAGGGCGGTCGTCAGGGTGCGGTTGACCTTCACGACCGCGCGCAGTGCGCCCCCGGACAGCCGCGGGGCATCCCAGGACGGGACCGGGCGGCCCGGCGATTGGGGCAGCGTGCCCCACCCGACGGCGGTGAACCAGGACAGCGGGCTGGTCTTGGTGCTGGCCCGCAGGGCGTAGCGCAGCACGGCCGGTTCTTCCTTGCGCGCCCTGCGGTCCGCCGCGCCGGTGCCCGCCCGTTGGACGGCCCGGAGCAGGTCGGCGCTGGTGAGGGCGACGGCCTTGCCGAGGGCCGGTTCCCCGCACTGGGCCGCCAGGGCCGTGCGTTCGGCGGCGAGGGCCCGCTCGCCGGTGGCACCCAGCTCGGCGACGAGCGCGCTGCGGCGCTCGCGGAGGGTGATCCAGGAGGCGAGCCGGGGCACCCGGTCCGGCAGGTCGCCGAGGCGTCGCAGCAGGGCGGAGCGGGGTTCGCGCCCGTTGTGCAGGGCGCGGCGCAGCGGAAGGACGACCTCGCGGTGGAATTGCGCCGGATGGTGGTCCCGGCTGTCGTACAGGTCGTCGCAGAGCGGCGCGTTGGTCTGGAGCAGCTGCGCGTCGACCCGGTGGAGGCGGGCGAGGAGTGCGCGGAACTCCGCTGCGGCCGGCGCCTGGGCCGGATGGGCGAGCACGCTGGCACGGAGGAGCGCGTACGACGCGGACCGCACCCGGTAGCCGTCTTCGCGTGCGGCCGTACGGTGCGGCGGCTGCGGCTGCGGCTGCGGCTGCGGCTGCGGCTGCGGCTGCGGCTGCGGCATGGTGGCCTCGTCCTGTCGGTGATGGCGCGCGGACCTCCCGCCGCACGCGAGGCGCGGCGGGAGGCGTTCGCCGTACTGGTGAGTGGTTACAGCGAGGGAACGTCCGGCGTGGGCTGCGCGCAGGAGGACGAGCCCTGGCAGGAACAGGAGCCGTGGGAGGCTCCGCCCTCGGGCAGCGCCACCGTGTCCCGCATGGAGGTCACGGTGAGGTCGCCGAGGTCGAGTTCACCGAGTTCGAAGCTCGGGGTCCGGGTGTCATGGGTCATGGACATCTCCTCTGCTGGAAGGCCTGGGGTCGGATATTGCGCGTACGGGCGGTCAGCCCACGAGTCCCTCGGCCTGCAGCTGCGGCTGGGCACAGGAGGACGAGCCCTGGCAGGAACAGGAGCCGTGGGAGGCTCCGCCCTCGGGCAGCGCCACCGTGTCCCGCATGGAGGTCACGGTGAGGTCGCCGAGGTCCAGCTCCAGGTCCTGGAGGGCGAATTGCGGGGTGTGTGCTGTGTCGGACATACGTGTCTCCCGGAAGTGGTGGGGAAGCCGAAGGTGCACTGAGACGAAACGCCGCGGTCCAAGGGGGCCGAACGGCCTGCCCGCACGGGCTGGCTCTCGTGGTGATCCGGTCAAGCGCGAGGCCGGACGGCCTGTTCTCGACGGCTGGAAGAGACTGATTCGGCCCCCCGGACCGGACGTTGTCCGGCCGATGATGCGACCGGAGTCGAATGATCGCCCAGCCGGCTGAGGAATCGCTAGCGCGGGACTGACAAAGGTCATGTCGTGGCGCGGCAGCGTTACCCCTGGGGCACGTGACGCCCTGTGTGGGGGATGGGAGGGCCCTGCCCCGCCAGCCCAGGACGGCGGTCCGGGCCGTGAACGCGTAGGCGTACGCGTGGAGGCGCGCCCGTCGGACGTCGTGAACCGCCCCGGAGAGCTGCCGGGCGAGGACGCGCCGTTCCCGGGCCGGTGCGTAGCACGACCCGCGAGGGGTAAGCGCGCGGCACTGCCCGCGAGTGGAGGAGGACCCCGCATGCCTGCCCGGCCCGTCCCCGCGTACGGAGCGCTCCCCGAAGGCGACACCCTGCTGGGTGGTCGCTACCGGCTTGAAGCCCCCATAGGGTCCGGCGGTACGGCGGACGTATTCCGCGCCGTCGACCAAGTGCTCGGGCGTGAGGTGGCCGTCAAAGTGTTCCGCGCCGGCACGGACACGGTCACCGCCGACCGTTTCTGCGACGAAGCGCGCACGCTGGCCCGCCTCTCCCACCCCGCCCTGGTCACCGTCTACGACGCCGGCCGCCACGGGCAGGGCGCGTTCATGGTCACGGAGTTCATCCGCGGTGTCACCTTGCGCACCCGGATGGACGCCGGCCCCCTCAGCCCCGTCCAGGTGGCACGGCTCGGCGCCGACATCGCTTCGGCCCTCGACCACGTACACGCCCACGGCATCATCCACCACGACGTGAAACCCTCCAACGTCCTGCTGCGCGAGGACGGTTCTCCGCACCTGGCCGACTTCGGGCTGTCCAGGACCGTGCACGACCGGTCGCACAGCGGGCCTGACACACTGGTCGGCACGCTCGCCTACATGGCCCCCGAGCAGTTGCTCGGCCAAGGCGCGAGTACGGCCAGCGACGTCTACGCCTTGGGAGTGACCCTCCTCGAAGCACTCACCGGCGACCGCGCGTGCCGGGGAACACCCTTGGAGGTCGCCACCACCCACCTCCTGCATCCGCCCCGCGTACCCGAGGGGCTGCCGGACGGCCTGCGCCGCTTGCTGAAGGCGATGACCGACCAGGATCCCCAGGCGCGCCCCGACGCGACCGGCGTCCATCTGCGCCTGCGGGACATCGCGTACGCAGGCATCTCGCACGCAACGGAATCCCGCGCCGAGGTGAGTCCGGCGCGCACGGACGCCTCCACGCACCGCTCACCGCTGCCGCCCCTCGCCGCCGGCCGCCCTGCCGCTGAACCGGTGCGACGGCTCGCACCGACGGAGAGGCTCGCTCCGGCCCGTCGGCATGCCGCTGCACTCGGTCTCGCGGCGGTGAGTGTCGCCGGCGCCTGTGCGCTCCTGCTGGGCGGCGTTCCCGGGGGCGAGGAGACACCTGCGACCGCGCCCTCGCGCCGGCCGCCGGCATCGGAGGGAGCCGAGGCGGCGGGCCCCCGGGGAACGCCGCCCGCGCCGACGCCCCCCGCACAGTCAGCGTCACAGTCGGCGTCACAGTCAGCGTCCGGAACCCGGGAGCTTCCGGTCGCAGCGCCGTCCGACGCCCCGGACCGGCCGGCGTCCAGCACGTCTGGGGACTCGTACGCCCCGCACCCCGGCGGTGACCGCCCGGCGAAGGCACCGGGGCCGACGAAGGCACCGCGGCCGGCGAAGGCCAAGGACGACAACAAGAAGGCGAAGGGCGATCAGGGCAAGGGACGGTGATCGAGCCGGCGCCCGGCGGTGGCTCGCTCTGCCGTCAGGGCCCGGCACCGACTTTGATCACACGGCAAGGACGCCGACGATGGCGGCGCGGCGTGCGGCGTGCGACTCTGGAGGCAGAACGCGCCCGCGAGCGCCCGGAGCCGAGCCCCGGGGGACTCGGGAGGTCCGATGGGACGGGATGTCCCGGCGCTGGTGTTCACTCGGGAGGACCGGCGTCGTTACCGCAGCAAGACGCAGTCCTGCCTCGACGCATTCGCCCGCATGCTGCGCGAGGCCCGGTTCGACTACGAGAGGCCGCAGGTCGGCCTGGAGATCGAGCTCAACCTGGTCGACGGTTCCGGCGAACCGGCCCTGCGCAACAACGACGTCCTCGCCGCCATCGCCGACCCCGCCTGGTCGACCGAGCTGGGCCGGTTCAACCTGGAAGTCAACATGCCGCCTCGGCGGCTGGCCGAGGGCGGCGGCACCGATGCCTGGGAGCGCGAGATCCGTGACGCGCTCAACCACGCCGAGGAGCGGGCCGCAAGGGTCGGCGCGCACCTCGTCATGATCGGCATCCTGCCCACGCTCCAGCAGCAGGACGTGGGAGCGCACGCCCTCTCGGAGAATCCGCGCTACCACCTGCTGAACGAGCAGGTGTTCGCCGCCCGCGGCGAGGACCTGCGGATCGCGATCGACGGGGTCGAACGGCTGCGTGCGTACGCCGACACGATCACCCCGGAGGCAGCGTGTACCAGCACGCAGTTCCACCTTCAGGTCGCCCCCGAGGACTTCCCCGCCTACTGGAACGCGGCGCAGGCCGTCGCGGGGATCCAAGTGGCCCTCGCCGCGAACTCCCCCTTCCTGTTCGGCAAGGAGCTGTGGCGCGAGACCCGCATCCCGCTGTTCGAGCAGGCCACCGACACCCGCTCCGAGGAGATCAAGGTGCAGGGAGTACGGCCCCGGGTGTGGTTCGGGGAGCGCTGGATCACGAGCGTCTTCGACCTCTTCGAGGAGAACCAGCGCTACTTCCCCGCCCTGCTGCCGCTCTGCGAGGACGAGGATCCGCACGCCACCCTCGAAGCGGGAGACATCCCCGAACTGGCCGAGCTGACCCTGCACAACGGAACCATCTACCGGTGGAACCGCCCCGTCTACGCCGTCGCCCACGGCAAACCGCACCTGCGCGTGGAGAACCGGGTCCTGCCGGCCGGGCCGACCGTGGCCGACATCCTCGCCAACGGCGCCTTCTACTACGGCCTGACCCGGGCGCTGGTGGAGGAGGAACGCCCGGTGTGGTCCCGGATGTCCTTCTCCGCCGCGGAGGACAACCTGCACACGGCCGCCCGGCACGGCATCGACGCCTCCCTGTACTGGCCGGGCATGGGTGAGGTCCCGGCCGCCGAACTGGTCCTGCGCCGGCTGCTGCCGTTGGCGCACCGGGGGCTGGAGGCCACCGGCATGGACGCCGTCCGGCGCGAGCCGCTGCTGGGTGTGATCGAGCAGCGTTGCGTGTCCGGGCGCAACGGCGCCACCTGGCAGTCGGAGATGTTCCACCACCTCGACGACCACCTGCACCGCCACGAGTCGCTGCGCCGGATGACGTGCCGGTACACGGAGTTCATGCACATGAACGCCCCGGCACACACCTGGCCCGTCGACTGACCGCTTCGCGCCCCTTGGCCGGCGGGCGGTGGCCGCGAGCACCTGCACCTCATCGCGGCTCGCGCGGGGGGACCCCTGGACCGGGGTGAGGTTCTCCGGCGCGTCGGGCGGTCGCGCGGGCGTCGGCTCCTTCGGCGCGGCCCTCGGTCCGGCTGCGCTCACCCGCATCTTGCGCGGGCTCCTCGGCGGCGGAGCCCTTCGCGGAACGCGGCCGAGAGCGGGACACCACCACCCCCGCCAGGCAGAGCACCCCACCGAGCAGGGTGAGCCAGGCCGGGACCTCGCCCAGCAGCATCCAGCTCAGCAGCACCACGATGGCGGGCACGGCGTACGTCGTCGCGCCCAGCTTCGCCGCCGGCATGCGCTTCAGGGCGTAAGTCCACGTGGTGAAGGCGAGCGCGGTGGGCACGACCCCCAGATAGACCATGTTGAGCGTCGCCGACAGCGGCGCCCCCGGGAGCTCCGTGGCAAGCTGCCCGGCGAACGGCAGACAGGCCACGGCGCCGACCAGACAGCTGTACGCGGTGACCTGCAGGGGTGTCCCGAAGGACAGCGCGGGCTTCTGAGCGACCACACCACTCGCATACGCCACCGCGGCGAGCAGGCACAGGACGACTCCCAGCACCGAGGTCGAACCGCCTTCCCCCGATGACATGGACAGGCCCACGATCACCGCTCCGCCGAAGGAGACGGCCATACCTGCCAGCAGCCGCGGTGGCAGCGCCTCGCCGAGCAGCCGCGCCGCGAGCAGGGCCATGAGGATCGGCCCGACGTTGACCAGGAGGGCCGCCGTACCGGCATCGACCAGACGTTCACCCCAGTTCAGCGCGACCGTGTAGCCGCCGAACCAGACCACTCCGGACAGCAGGATCCCGCCCCGGGCTCCCCTCGGTGGCAGGCCCTCGCGGCGTATCACCAGCAGGACGACCAGGACCAGCGACGCGGCCAGTAGCCGACCGAGGGCCAGTGCTCCGGGTGAGAACACCGTCCCCGCGCTGCGGATCGAGACGAAGGCGGACGCCCAGGCGAACACAGTGAAGCTGACGGCGCCGATGGTGAGCACGCGCGGTGGGGTCAAAGGGAGCTTCATCTCTCCACTCTAAACACGCGACGTTTCGGCGTCCACCGAAATGATTTCGTATCGACCAGGCTGCCGCCCCGCTGCCGGGCGGCAGGCCCATCCCCTCAGCTCCAGACCTGCGGGGCGATTCCCAGGAGCTCGCCGAAAGCCCGCTCACCCGCCGCGGTCACCTGGAGCACCCGGCCCCCTCCCGCCGGCCGCACCACCCACTTCTCGTCCAACGCCCGTGCACACAGCCGGGCGCCGGCCAATCCGCCCAGATGGCGACGCCGCTCGGTCCAGTCGAGGCAGGAGCTCACCAGCGGTCGGCGCCCCTCCCGGGCGAGGCCGACGCCCGCCCGCTCACACCATTCCCGACCCGCCTCGGTCAGCTCGAAGACCCCGTCCGTGAGCAGCAGCCCGCGTCGCTCCATGGCGTCCGTGACCGCCATGCCCAGTCGCCCGGCGAAGTGGTCGTAGCAGGTGCGGGCGCAGGCCAGCGGGTCGGGCGCGGAGACCACGGGCGCCGCGTGGGCCGCGTCCCGGTACGGGATGGCGTGCGAGGCCAGCTCGTCGACGAGGCGAGCCGTAGCGGCATCGGCGATCCGCACGTAACTGTGGCGGCCCTGCCGCTCGCTCACGCAGATCCCCGCATCGAGCAGGCGGCCCAAGTGCCCGCTGACGGTGGACGGCGCGACTCCCGCGACCCGGGCCAGCTCACCCGCGGTCCAGGCACGTCCTTCGAGCAAGGTCAGGCAGATGGCCGCCCGCGTCTCGTCGGCCAACGCCCCGGCGAGAGCGGCGAGCCGCGCGGCGGGTGCGACGGCGTCGGCCCGAGCCCCGGCATGCGTATTCATGCTCCCAGCATGCCCTAAAAGTTCGGGCTGTGCCGAAGGGCCCCTGAGTCTGCCCAGGTAAGCGCGCCCCTCCCGATCACCACCTGGATGCCCTTGAAGCTCGTCGGCGGTATCAACAAGCGGCGGCCGAACGTCGAGGACCTCGCCGCCGCAAGGGCGTTCGCCGAGCGGCTGCGGGACGGGAAGGGGCCCGTGCTGTGACCGTGCCGCCTCGGGCGCGCTGCCGGGGAAGGCGAGGCAGGAGGCGGCTTCGGCCAGGGGCGGGGTTGCGCGTACCGCAGTGCCGGCTCTGCGTCCGCGAAGGCCGGCGCACATAATGGGCGCCACCCTGGGCTGGCCCCATGCGCGCGCCCTGGTCGGGCCGGACCGGGCGGACAGCAGGCGCCGATCGAGAGATGACATAGAGATGACGCTCAAAGAAGGCCAGCGAGTGAAACTGGCGGCGGATGTCAGGCTGACCGATTCGGTCGCCACGACGGGGGACCCATCGGCCTCGGCCGCGGCCGTCGCCGGTTTTCTGTCCCTGGGAGCCGGCACCGAGGGAACCGTCGAACGGGTGGTGGTCGAGGACCGGCCCCAGAGCCAGGAGGTCCGCGAGTACGAACGGCTCAAGTCACTTCTGGTCACCTTCGGCCATGAGATGCCCGCGGAGAGCAGGAAGCAGCTCGAAGAGCAGGTCGGCTCTCTGGAGCCCGCATGGATCGCGTACCAGGAACTCAGCTTCCGCGTCGTGGTACGCGTCCACTTCGACAACGGTCTCATCCTCGACGACGCCCCCGAAGACATCTTCACGCCCGCCTGATCCACCCGGCCCACGCACGCCCCGGGCCCCTGCCCCACCACGGGCAGATGGGCCTGGCGCAGGGGCCGGGGGCTCGTACGCGGAGGCTAGTGCGGGAAGGCGGCGAGGGAGTCGGGGAGCCGCCGCGGCGGAGACGACGGCTTTCCGGTCGGGTCCGGCGCCTTGCCGCAGAACTCCGCTTCGATCACGTTTATGTAGAGCGATCCGTCCCGCAGCCAGTCGCCGTTGGCGTTGAACGTCAGCTGGTGCGTCCCGTCCCGCGTGCCGACCATCGCGGACAGGGAACCGTTCGTACGGCCGCTCTTGCCCACGACCTTCACGCCGCAGGACAGTTCCGCGAACTCGACTCCGAGCCCGTACCCGAACCCGTCCCCCGCCGGTACCTCATCGAGCATTTCCCTCATCTCCGCAGAGGGCAGTAACTCGCCCCGCATCAGGGCATGCTGGAAGCGGTTGAGGTCACCGCTGGTGGAGATGATGTCGCCGGCCGCGCCCAGCCAGGTCATGTTCTGCTCGGTGGCGTCATGGACCTTGGCGTCGGGGGCATCCTGGTGGAGCCGGGAGTAGCCGATCGGGTGCGGGTTCGGCATCTGCGGCGACGTGCCGGGGAACGACGTCCCGTGCAGTTTCAGCGGCTGGATGATGCGGCGGGTGACCTCCTGCTCGTACGCGTGGCCCGTCGCACTTTCGATGACCATCCCGGCGATCACAAAGTTCGTGTTCGAGTACGACGGCGCCCTCTGCGGATACGGCTGCGGCGGGTACTCGAGCGCGATCCGCACCAACTCCTCGGGGGTATGGGTGTCATACCGGTGCTCCGGAAAACCGAGGCCGGCGGCGTCGTGCAGGAACGCGCGGTCGTCGGTGTAGTTGGCGATGCCGCTCGTGTGATTGAGCAGTTGACGCAGACGGATCTGGCTGCCGTCGTACCCGTTGCCCTGCACCAAGCCGGGCAGCCAGGTCTCGACGCTGTCGTCCAGGCTCAGTGTCCCCTCCGCCTGCAGTTGGAGCAGGACGGTCGCGATGAACGTCTTGGTGATGCTGGCCCCGCGGAAGTGGTCGCCCGCGGTGCGCTTGCGGCCCGTGCCGGTATCCGCGTAACCGGCCGCGCCGGCCCACCTCCCCTTGGCATCCTGGGCCTTGGCGGCCACCCCGGGCAGTCCGCCCTTCGCGACCAGATCGCGCAGTGCGGCCCGGGTCGCCTCGTGTCCGCGCTGCGGCTGCGCCGCGGATACGGGCACGGGCGCGGACGGGGACGCGTACGCGGGCGGGGCGAGCGTGGCCGCTCCCAACGCTGCCGCCCAGGCGAGAGCGAGTGAGGCGGTACGTACAGCCGGCTGCTTCATGGGTGTCGGCCTCCAAGTCACCGAGGGGGGGCCGGTTGTGCCCCCGCGGTGTGGATGACGCCGGACCGGGGCTCCTGGGTTGACCGGCTCGGCCCCCTTCACTCCCTCCCCCGTCGCTCCCCCTCCTGAGGCACCTGGGTGGAATACGCCTGCGGAGGGGTGACCCGAGAGCGCGGGGCACGGCCAGGACGGTGTACCGGGGCAGGATGTCGTCGGCCGCTCGGCCGCCCGTTCACCGGGTCACCCATCACCAGATCGCGAGGACGTGCTCATGGACACCGATCCCCTCTCCCGGTTCCTCCAGGCCCTCACCCCGACGAGACGGGAGGCCGTACGGCAGTTGCCGCGCGACCGGCAGGAGGCGATGGCCGCGGAGTGGGAGAGGCGGCTCAGCGACGACGTCTCCCTCCTGACGGTGAGCGAACTCGACCCGCACGCAGCGGAGGCCCGGGCGGCCGCGGAAGTCGCCGGGGAATACCTCTGACGGAAGGCGTCCGGCGCACCGATTTCGGGGCGGAGAGGGGGCCGCGGGCACGACGGCCGGACAGGCTGTCGCGTACCTGCCGCCGTACCCGCCCCCGCCCCACCCTGGGCACGGCCTGCGGCTATTCGTCGTCCGCGAAGTGCCGCACCACGGTGTCCGGGCCGGGGCTCATGATGGTTTCGTGCCCGTCTTCGAACCGGACCCGGTAGGGCGGGGTGCCGTTCTCTCCCAGCACCTCGATGACCTCCGCCGTCCGGTCGTGTTGACCGACGATCCGCCCGTGCACCACAAGCCGGTCGCCCACAGTCGCCTGCATCCCACATCTCCGTTCAGTAGCTGTGATGGCCCTCGCCGAGGTACCCGGTCCGGCCCTGCCCCACGCCCTGTATCACCCGAACGCGGCCCCGTAAATTGCGGCGCGCGCCGGTCAGTCAGGACAGGGAGAACTGGTCGCGGTGCGCGGCCAGCCAGGTCCGGAAGTCCTGCAGGCCGGGGTGGAGCGCGCGGACGGCTTTGAGGTCGCGGGCCGCGGTGAAGGCATGCTCGCAGTCGGCGTAGTACTGGAACATGTTGCCGGACTCCTCGGCGCCGGGGAAGCCGAGCGCGCGGAAGGCGTCCGGTGTCAGGGACCGGTAGCGGAACGGTCGCCCCAGGACCTCCGTCATCGCCGCGGCCATGTCGGCGACCTTCAGGTGCTCCCCGGCGATGCTGATGGTGGCGGCGATGAAGTCGGTGCCGCCCTGGAAGACGGCCAGCGCGGTCCTGCCGATGTCCTCGACGGCGATGCCGGAGAGCTTGCTGTCTCCCATGGGGAAGACGAGCTCGAAGGTGCCGTCCGCACCCCGCTGGGGGGCGAACATGCCGAGCAGGTTGTCCCAGTAGAAGGTGGTGCGCAGGAACGTGGTGGGGACGCCCGCGTCGAGGAAGAAGTGGTCGGCCTCCGCCTTGGCGTCGAAGTGCGGCACCTTGTACGAGCCCTGGAGGGTCGGCATCCGGTCGTCATCGAGCGGAATGCACTCGCGGGTGTCCTCCAGCGTGGACCAGATCGCGTGCTGCACCCCGGCGTGCCCGGCCGCCCGCGCCATGGCCTGTGCCTGTGCCTGCTCGCGCTCCGCTGACGTGTGCTCCCAGAAATTGGTCATCAGGAAGGCGCCGTAGGCCCCTTCCATCGCCGGCCCGAGGCTCGCCTCGTCATCGATGTCGGCCTTGACCACCTCGGCACCGAGCCGTTCCAGCTCCCTGGCCCGCTCCGAATCCGGATTGCGCGTCACGGCCCGCACCGCGAAACCGCTGTCCTTGTCCTCCAAGGCCGCCCGCGCCAGGGCCCCGCCCTGCTGCCCCGTCGCGCCGAACACGGTGATGATCCGCCTGCCGTCCATCGCCAGCACCTCTCCTTGTCGCAGCCGCTGCAGGAACCTGCTAGCGCAACCTACGGCGGTGAAACCCCCCAGCCGCGCCGTACACGCCGACACACCCCCGGGCCGCCCACGAGAGCGGTCCTCCCGTACTGTCCCGCAGACGGAACGGCATCCGGCATGCCACGCCCCGCTCCCCCGCCCGGAGCTGCTGCTCAGTCGCCGGGGCCCGGGACGGTCAGTGGATGCGGCTGACGCGCTGGCTGGAGAGCTCGTAGCGGGCTCCGACCACCGCCAGCGTCCCCGCGGCGACCCGGGGTGCCAGGTCCGGCTCGGCCGCGAGCCGTGCGCCTACCCGGCGGACGTTCGCGGTGACGGCCGCATCCAGCCGGGCGGCGCTTGGCAGCGTGTGGTCGATCGCCGGGCGGATCTGGTCCGCGAGGTAGCGGACGTGGGCCGGCAGGGCATCGCCGCTTTCGTCGGCGAGGACCGCTGCCGCGATGGCCCCGCAGCCCTGGTGGCCCAGCACCACGATCAGCGGCACGCTCAGCTCCAGGACCCCGTACGAGATGCTCCCCAGGATCGCCTCGTCCAGGACTTCGCCCGCCGACCGGACGGTCAACAGGTCGCCCAGCCCTTGGTCGAAGACGAGCTCCGGGGGCACCCGGGAGTCGACGCAGCCCAGCACCACGGCGAAGGGGTGCTGCCCGGCCACCAGCGTCCGCCGCAGGGCCTGGCCCTCGTCCGGATGCCGCTCGTGCAGGGTGCGCCAGCGGCGGTTCCCGGCCTCCAGTTCCCGCAGGGCGCTCTCCGGCGTGGCCGGCCTCGCCCGCGGTGCCCCGGAGGCGGTGGAGATTCCGGAATCGCCGGACACCAGCCCGGCTCCCACCGCCGTCGCCGCCGCCACCGCCCACAGGAACCGGCGCCGACCCCGTGCCCCTTCCGCGCCCGGGCGGTCGGGTGCCTCATCCTTCCTCATACCGGCCCACGGTAGCCGCCGTTCGTCCAGCCCGGTCTACCGCGCACCGTCGGCACCCGCACGGCGGCCGCCGTGCGGGTGCTGTTGCGGAACTCCTGGCCGGGTAGGAGCAGCGCATATGTCAGCAAGGGAAGAGGAGCGCGGGCGATGACGGGAGCGTTGACTGCCGGAGGATGGGGGCTGTTCGCCGGGGCGGCTCTGCTGATCGGGGCGGGCATCGGCTCGCTGGTGCGCGTCCCACCGCGGCTGATCGCTCTGGTCATGGCCTTCGGCAGCGGCGTACTGATGGCCGCGGTGTCGTTCGAGCTGATCGCCGACGCGTACGAACGCTCGGGTATGTGGCCGGTGGCCACCGGAGCGGTCGGCGGAGCCGCGGTGTACTCGGGTGCCAATGCCCTCCTCGCGCGCCGTGGCGCGCAGCACCGCAAGCGTTCGGGGGGCGTGCAGCCTTCCGAGGACGAGGTGCCGGGGTCGGGCAACGCCATCGCTCTGGGCGCGCTGCTCGACGGGATCCCCGAGTCCGTCGTGATCGGCACGAGCCTGCTGGGCGGGGGCCACCTCGGTGTGGCGACGGTGGGGGCGGTGTTCATCAGCAACATTCCCGAGGGGCTGGCCAGTTCCGCCGGCATGCGGAGCGCCGGACGCAGCCGCACCTACGTGTTCGTGCTGTGGGGCGCCATCGCCGTGATCAGCGGGCTCGCGGCGCTGGCGGGTTACACCCTGCTGGGCGGGGCTTCCGAGGCGGTGATGGCAGTGATCACCGCCGTGGCCGGAGGAGCGATTCTGGCAATGATCGCCGACACCATGATCCCCGAGGCGTACAGCAAGGTCCATCTGATGACGGGGCTGGTGACCGTGATCGGCTTCCTGTCGGCCTTCGCCCTCTCGCACCTGTAAGTCCGAGCGCGCGGCGCGTCGCGGCGGGGCTTACGCCCGTTTGCCGTCCGCTGACGGGGCATACGGCCCCGGGGAGGTGATTCATCGTGCCTGAACCGGACCAGGCGCCGGGAAGAGTCAGGGCGACGGTCACGGCGAGGGCCGACTACCTTCGGCGTGCCGTGCGGGCGGCGGGAAGCGAGCGGGACGACCTGCTCCTCGGCGCCAAGTCCGTGGTCGCGGCCATGGCCGCGTGGATGCTGGCGCGCTACCTGCTGCCGCCGGCGGTCGCTACGTTCGCTCCGTTCACCACCTTGGTGGCTCTGCAGACGACCGTGTACCGCTCGGTGCGGGACAGTGTCCAGTACCTGCTGGCGATGGCCGTGGGGGCCACGCTCGCCGCCACCCTGGCGGCCAGCGCCGGCATCCACGGCTGGACTTTCGGCCTCCTCACCCTGATCGCGCTCTGTGTGGGAAGGATCCGGCGGTTCGGGCAGCAGGGGATCCAGGTGGCCATCGTCGGCTTCTTCGCCTTCTCCTCCGGAGAGGGCCGGATCGACTACATCGGTCACCTGGCCGGCTCCGTGGTCATCGGCGCCCTCTGCGGGCTGGGCGCCCATCTCGTCCTGGCCCCCGCCCGGCACACCCGCCACCGGCAGCAGGCCGTCGCCGATCTCTACCAGGGCATGAGCCGGCGCATCGACGGCCTGGCCGACACCTTCGAGGCGAGCGCCCCGGACGCAGAAGGCGTACGACAGTGGCGCCGGGACTGGCGGCGGTTGTCCGAGGACTGCGAGCGCATCCGGCGCGGCATCGAAACGGAGATCGAGAACGGCCGCCTGAACCCTCGGCGCAGCTTCGCGGGCGCCGACGAGGCCCTTCCGCGGGCCCGCGACGCGGTCACCGCGGCGGAACGCGGCCTGGATCACCTGCGCTCCATGACCCGCACCTTGGACTACGCCCTCGACAGTGAAGAGTTCGAGAACCTGCCCGGCTTCTTCCGGACGGGCTTGGGCTCCGTGTTGCGGACGGTGGCCGCAGCCATGGAGGAGAGGGGCAAGACGTCCCGTACGGACGCCGAGCACCTCGCCGGTGTGCTCGACGAGGCGGAGGAGGAACTCGACCGAGTCCAGGAGCGGGCCCGGGCATTTCCGGACGCCTCATCGGCCGTCCACACCCTGCAGGGCACCCTCCTGACGGATGCCGCCCGCCTCCTGTCCGAACTCCACCCGGACCGCCAGATCCTCACCCCGAGGTCCTGAGCTTGCCAGTGCAGTAGGGCGGGACGGGATGGGGCTGGTCAGCGGAGGTCGAGGCGCATCAGGACGCGGGGGTGGCCGGCCAGGACCGAGGTGGTGTCGGCGGCGTGGACGAAGCCGGCGCGCTCGAAGTTCTTGCGGATTCCGGCGTAGGCCATCGTCAGGTCGACCTTGGCGTCACCGTTGTCGAGGGGGTACGCCTCGATCGCCGGTGCGCCGTGGGCGCGGGCGAAGTCGACCGCACCGGCGATGAGGGCGTGCGAGATGCCCTTCTTCCTGTGACCGGGGCGTACGCGGATGCACCACAGCGACCAGACCGGCAGGTCGTCGACGTGCGGGATCTTGCGGTTGCGCGCGAACGAGGTGTCCGAGCGCGGCGCCACGGCGGCCCAGCCGACCGGCTCGCCATTGTCGTACGCGAGCACCCCCGGAGCGGGCTTTTTGCGGCACAGCTCGGCGACGTACTCCCCCCGGGCCGGCCCGCGCAGCTCGTTGTTGGGCTTGGAGGGGATCCGGTAGCTCAGGCACCAGCAGACGTTGGCCCCGGGGGACTTCGGTCCGAGGAGGGTACGGACGTCCTCGAAGACGGAAGCGGGGCGAACTTCGATGGCCATGCCACCACGATGTCACGGCGTACGGGGCGACGCCCCCGATCTCCGCGCCGTGACGTCGGCGGCGGCGGTGTCCCCGACGCGGCGAATAAAGCGGCAAGTGCGATAATCCCTTCCGTGCGCGACGTCGCGTACCACGCAAGGGGGGATTTAATGCGTCGTTTTATCAGCCTGCTCACAGTGTTCTGCGCTCTGATAGCGGGGTTTCATACACTGACAGCGGCTCCGGCAAACGCCACGGAGATATCCGGCGACGCTCATGTGACCCGAAAGTCGGCGGGCCAGAAATGGGCGCTCAAGTCCCTGGCGAACGGCAAGTACGTATCCGCCGGAATGAAGGAAAACGTTGCGGAATATGAATGGAGCCTGCGAGCGCGAAGTGACGCTCCAAACGGGTGGGAGCGCTTTACCCTGCACACCAACCATGCCGCGAAGACCATCGGCATGCGCTTCGATGCCACGGGATTCTTCGCCTCCGCGGAGTTCGCCGACCCCGCCCCTCGTACGGGGATGCTTCGTGCCGCGGGTGTCAGACTCGGGCAGTGGCAGCAGTTCCACCCCGAGTACCTGGCCGATATCCCACCGGCGGGTTCTCCCGTCGGCTCACGCGTCGTGGCACTGGGGGCCAGGAAGGCAGCCACGGGCTCGGAGGCGCCCGCGGAAGACGAAGTGCTGCGATATGTGTCGGCCGATGTGAGTGAGTCGGGGCAGGGTATGTTGCGTGCCCGCGCATCGAAGATCGGCTCTTGGGAGAAATTCGCTCTGGAGCCCGTCGCGAATGACGAGGGTGCGGCTGACGAAGGGGAGCAGCCCCCGACCGCCGGGTCGGCCCCCGCCAGTGAGCTCAACGTGATGACCTGGAATGTCTGTGCGAACAACAAGGATTGCACGGGATGGAGCGGCGGACTTGCCGGTCATGAGCAATTGACCGCTGAAATCCAGGCGCGCCTGCGCAATCCGCATCCGGACAACGAGCGGCTGCCGGATGTGATTTTCTTTCAGGAGTTCTGCGAGAAGCACGCCGGCCATGTTGAGCTGATGCTGGAGAAGCCGGTTGCGGAGGGTGGGACGGGGCGCGGCTGGGATGTCCGGTTCGCGCCCATCCATCAGCAGCTGGGCGGGCCGCTGATCCAGAAGCAGTGTTCCCTTACCGATCGCTACGGAAAGAGCGTTCCCGACCGTGGCTCCTACGGCGTCGCCATCGCCGTCCCGGATGACAACGTCTGGTACAAGCGCCACGATCTTCCCTCTCCGGACTATGAGAAGCGCACTGCCCTGTGTGCCGTCATGCCCGCACAAGCCGTTGCCGCTTGCTCCGCCCACTTCAGCTCCGGCTACACGTTCGATGACCCTGCGGGGACTCAACGCACAGAACAAGCGCAGAAGATGCTGGACATCACGGCGGAGTACGAGGCGAGGGGCTACCGCGTCGTTTTCGGAGGTGATTTCAATCTTGTTCCCCCCTTCCCCGGTGCCGACGCGAGCCAAGGAGGCCCGAGCGACGCATTGAACGTTGTCTACGATCGCTACCAGGAGTGCGGACAGTCCGGTCGTCCGGATGCCCTTCGTACGGGCCGCCCGACGGCCAACGAGAACAAGGAGACCGGCGAGCCTACCAGGAAGCTGGACTACATCTTCTCCCCCAAGGACGCGCCGATCACGGACTGCACGGTCTCTGCCACCCCGGGCGCATCGGATCACTGGACTTTGTACGGCAAGGTGTCCCTGCCGGCCAAGTAAGTGCGGATTCAGGTGACATCGCACCGGCGGCCCGCCAACCCCAATTGAGCGGTTCTTCGAGAACCCCGGCGTCCGACCGAGGAAGTCGCCCGGAGCCACCTGTGTCCCCTGCCCGCCCCGCCGACCGACCCGGGCGGCGGAAGCGGGGCACATACGCAGGACATGGGGGAGGGCTACTTCGAGGAAGCGTTCTGCGCCGTCTGAAGGGCTTGGGCCGCGATGGTGATCGCCTCTTCGTCGTGGCCCGACGCCTTCTTTTCCTGGGCGTCGTAGAGCGACATGCGGAGCAGCTCCATGGTGTGTTCCGGCAGCGCGTTCGAGGCGACGATGTCTTCGAGTTGCCGGATGGTCTGTGTTGCCAGGTCGTCGGGCATGGGTGGTCTCCTCTGTTGTGGATCAAGACCAAGGGACGGTGCCACGCCACGGAGAGAGGAACACGGCGGCTTGTTGCCAAACCACTCTCACGTGTGACCGGAGGCACCCTCATGCCCGGCGGACCGGAAGCGGCCCCGGACCGGCCTGTTACGCCCCCTCCCGTGCGAGCACCGCGTTGAACTGCGCGCCCGTGAGGAGCGCCAGGTTGCTGAACCACAGCCATACGAGAAAGACGACGATCCCGGCCAGGGAACCGTAGAGCCGGCTGTACGTCCCGAACTCGGCGTAGAGAGTGAAGAGCACGGAGGCCCCGAGCCACAGGAAGGCCGCCAGGACCCCGCCCGGCAGCCCCCGGCGCGTTCCCCTGACTTGGCGGGGCCCGGTCCGGAAAAGGATGAGGATCAAGGACGTGACGATGGCCAGGAGGACCGGCCACCGCAGGAGGAGCACGGTCTCCACGCCCCCGTAACCGGCCGCCATCGCGAGGCGGCGGGCCAGAGGCGCGGCCGCGACCAGGCTCGCGGCACCCGCTACGAGCAGGGCCAGCAGCACGCCGGCGGTCAGGACGAGGATGTGTGCCGCGCGCAGGGGCGGCCGGGTGTCCGGTAGCCGGTGCATCGTGTGCAGGGCGCGGCGGAAGACCGCCAGGTAGCTGGAGGCGGACCACAGGGCGCTCACGACACCGCTGATGAGCAGTCCCCACATGGAAGACGGCTGTGAGGTCAGACCGTCCAGCGCGTCCCGCAGCATCTGAGCGGATTCGGCAGGGGCGTACGAGGTGATGTCGAGGATCAGGCGCTCACGGGTGCTGGCACCGGCCAGCCCCACGAGGGAGACGGCGACGAGGAGGGCGGGCACCAGACTCAGCACCGCGTAGTAGGTGAGGGCGGCCGCGTAGTCAGCGATGTTGTCGTCCCAGAGGCGTACCGCGGTGCGGCGCAAGGCCGTGCGTACCCGCGCCACGAGTGCGGCGGCGCCGGTTCCCGATGCGCCCGAGGGCCTGCGGACCGTGTTCGTTGTCACGAGGCGCTCTTGCCCGTCGCTACCGTTCTCACCCGTCGCGGCACGGCGCGCGCGGCGGGGTCACGCGAGTCCCGGCCTGCGGCGTCGGCGGGGCTGGGCAACATGTACGGCGCTCGCGCCTCCGCCGCCGGAACGCCCGGCCGCGGGGGCCGGGCGGGCGGGGCGGGACCGACCCAGGTGAGCACCGGGGCCGGTCAGTACATGACCGGGCAGCACACGGTCAGAAGGCGAAGACCGCCTTGTCGTTCAAAGTGGCGGACATGACGCAGGAGTTGGAGAAGGTGTGCTTCCAGGCGACACGGCCGCCCTGCCAGACTCCGTCCGCGGTCACGGTGACGGGGTCGTAGTGCATGGGGCAGGCCCGGTCCGGGCTCGGCGCGGCCAGCAGACGGTCGAACGCGCCGCCGGTGGCAGACAGGGCCTTGCAGGCGGCCTTCGGGTCGGGGTGCGTCCCCTGTGCGGTCGGCGCGCAGCTGAGGGTGGATGCCCGGACGACGGAGGACGTGGCGGCGTCGTCCCCTTGGGCAACGGTGAAGACCAGCGCGGACGGGGCGTACAGGCTTGCGGGCTGGGCCGCCGCCATCCCGGTGGCGCCCGCGAGGCAGAGGAGGGCAGCGGCAGAGACAGCAGCGAAGCGGTGACGCACGACAGACTCCCTTTCAATCTGAAGGTTCAGCGCGATTTTTTCTTTCGGTATCGCGCCCTGATGACACTCAGCCTGTCTGACATGAAGGCCAGATGCATATCGACGGCCGATTTACGGACAGGGCGTCCGCATGCCGGTTACCGAATGGTCGTTCGGGCAGCTCATAGGGGGTGCGCCGGCTCCGGAACGGCGCACGAATCCCCGGTGAGACCGACCATGACCTGCTCTCATGAGCCCGCTGACCTGCTGCCGGCCGGGCGCGGTTCATCTGACGTCCATCCAGCTTGACCGGATGTGTGCGGTTGGGCCGAGGCATTGGGTGGCATCGAAGCCCGGCTGTGCGGATCGGGCCGGGGCGGGGCGGGGCGGTTCCCCACCCGCCGCAGCCGGAAATGCGATGGACGCCCGGCGGTGTCGGGCGATCGAATGGCTGCCCATGAGCACAGGACGGATCCATGCGCGCATGCACTGCATCGACGAGGACCTCGTACGGCGGCTCGTCGCCGGGCAGTTCCCGCAGTGGGCGGGGCTGACGGTGGCGCGGTTTCCGTCCGGCGGCACGGTCAACGCCATGTACCGGCTGGGTGAGGGCATGGTCGTACGGCTGCCGCTGGGGAACGGCGGGGCGCAGGACGTGACGATGGAGCGGGAGTGGCTGCCTCGCCTGGCCTCCCGGCTGCCCACGGCCGTCCCCGAGGTGCTGGCGGCCGGGGAGCCCGCCGAGGGGTATCCGTGGGCGTGGTCGGTCTACCGGTGGCGGAGCGGAAAGAACCCCGAGGCCGGGGCGCTGAGCCAGCCCGTTCCGATGGCCGAGGACCTGGCCGGCTTCGTGTCGGCGATGCGGAGCATCACCCTGCCCGGGGCACCGCAGGCCCATCGCGGCGGTCCGCTCTCCTCGCTCGACGCCGCGACCCGGGCGGCGATCGAGGAACTGCGGGGGATCCCTCAGGAGGGCGTCGACTGCGATGCCGCGGCCGCCGTATGGGAGGACGCGCTGCGGGCGCCGGCCTGGGACGGGCCGCCGGTGTGGCTGCACGCCGACCTCATGCCGGGCAATCTGCTGGTGCACGGCGGCAGGCTGACCTCGGTGATCGACTTCGGGTGCACGGGGGTGGGCGATCCGGCGTGCGACCTGTTCCCGGCGTGGAATCTGCTGCCGGCCGGTGCGCGGGAGGTCTTCCGCGAGAAGCTCGGCGTGGACGACGCGACGTGGATTCGCGGTCGCGGGCGGACGCTCTCACAGGCACTGATCGCGCTGCCGTACTACCGCGGGACGAACCCGGCCATGGCGCACAACGCCCGGCACGTGATCCGGGCGGTACTGGGAGCGGGCTGAGCCCCGCCCGTACGGAGCCGCGGTTACGAGGGCTGCCGCCGAGACCTGCCGCCGAGACCTCCCCCAGAGGGCTGCCGGCGCGTGAGCCGATTCCATGAGCCGGGCTGCGTGAGGCCGAGCCCGTGGGGGGCCGCCTGCGGACGTGCGGGCTCCTCCCCCGCCCGCAGGGGGTGGTCCTCGTCGCGGGGCGGCGGCGCGGGCGCGGGGGTGCTGCCCGTCCCAGCGGTCCGAGCGGCAGGCGCGATCCACGCCCGCCCACAACGCTCGTGCCCCATACACCTGGCCCGCCTCCGCCGTGCCGGCGGGGCGGGCTCGAGAATGCCGGCCTGGGGTGGCTCAGCCGCCGAGAACCAGCGCTGTGGCGATGGCCGGGCCGAAGGCGCCGCCCAGTTGGTAGCAGAGGGCGAACAGGCCGATCGCCGTGGGGCGCTGGGGGTCGGGGGCGGTCGACGCGGCGTGCATCGAGAGGACGGCGTTGCCTGCCGTGGCGGCGAACACTCCGCCCATGGTGGCGGCCAGCAGGAGCGGCGCGGAGCCGCTGAACGCCGCCAGCAGAGCGGCCAGCACGCCGATCCCGATCAGCACCGCCAGTACGGCCGTCCGCCCGATCCGTGCCGAAGCCGCCGCCAGCAGCCAGGACAGCGCCGACCCGGCGAGCAGAGCCACGAGCTGCCCGGCTCCGGCGGAGCCGCTGTCCCAGCCCGCCCGGTCGGCCAGCAGCCGGGGCACGGCGAACAACAGGGTGAAGTACGAGGCCGACAGGACCAGGGCCAGCAGCGCCGAGCTGACGAAGACGGGCTTGCGGAGCAGGGCGGCCGGTACGAATCCGTCGGGGTGCCGCCGTACGTGCAGCGCGAGCACCACCCCGGCGAAGGCGGCCGAACCGACCGCGGCCAGCGGCGCGTGCGGCAACAGGACCAGCGCCGTGGCCAGTACGGTCAGCAGCCCGGCGCCGCGCGCGTCGAACCTGCCCTGAGCGGGTGCGGCCGCCGTCGCGTACTTGCTCACGGCGGGCACCGCCAGCAGGGCGATCGCCGAGACGGAGAGCGAGAGCCGCCAGGACACCGCCTGCGAGAGCTGGGCACCGAGCAGCGGGCCGGCCGCGCCGAGCATCCCGAAGCCGGCGCTGACGACGCCCATCCTGCGGGCGGAGCCGGCGAGGCTCATCGTCGCGGCCACGAGCCCGGCGCCGCCGCCCGCCTGCGCCGCGCGCCCCAGCAGGGTCAGGGGCAGCCAGGGTGAGGCCGCGACCAGGAGCGTGCCGCCCAGTACGAGCACGGTGCACAGCTGGAGTAAGGCCCGCAGGCCCCGGCGGCGCAGTAACCCGGCCATCAGGGGGGTGCCGACGGCCATGGCCCAGGCGAAGGCGGCGACGAGCCAGGCCGCGGTCGAGGTGTCCGCTCCGAGGGAGCGGGCCATGTCCGGAAGGATCAGTACCGGAGAGTTGGCTCCGGCGGCGATGGGGGTGGCCAGCAGCACCAGCCAGAAGACGGGGACCGGTCGTGGAGCGGCGGGCTTGGGGCGCTGCCCGACCGTGGGGGTGACTGAGGTACGGGCGGTGGGCGTGGCCATGGGCTCCGCTCCAATCCATCTCAAGATTGATTATCTTAACGTTAAAATAAAAGCACGACGGCGTCTCAACGTCAAGTCTCTTAACATTGAGCTAACCTGAATCAGTCAGCAGCGCGCGGGACCGGAAGCGGTAGCGAGGAGCATCATGGGTGACGCGGTGGACGTGATCGTCGGCCAGTGGGTGGCGGAGCGGCCTGACCTGTCCGAGGAGCTGTGGCCCATCGAGGTACTGGCCCGGATCCAGCGGATGAACCGGATCATCGAGAAGCAGCTCAAAGCCTTCGTGGCGGAACGCGAGCTGGAGGTGGGCGAGTTGGACATCCTGACCACCCTCCGCCGGTCGGGCCCCCCGTACACGCTGACCGCCGGCGCCCTCATCCCGGCGGCCATGGTGACCTCGGGGGCGATCACCAACCGCATCGACCGGATGGAAGCCAAAGGTCTGGTCGAGCGGATACGGGATGCCCAGGACCGCCGTTCGGTCCGGATCCGGTTGACGAAGCACGGCCACGAGATCACCGAAACCCTGATGGCCGAACACCTGCGCCACTACGCCGGACTCCTCGCCCCCCTCGACCGCACCACCTGCGCGACGGTCTCCGATGCCTTGCGCACCCTCCTGGAGGCCCACGGCGACACCTCGATCACCTGAGGCCTTCGCGCGCCAACCCTCCCGACGGACCTGATGTCAGGGCGGCTTGGCACCATTGCGATCATGAGTCACAACATCGCTTACTCCACCGCGGACAAGGCCGACGTCCTCGCCTACCTGGGCAGCAAGGGCCACCTCACGCCGGATCAGCTGCGCCGCCTCGACGGCATGCGCAAGGCAGCCAAGGCACACCAGAACAACCTCGATTACCAGGAGGTCGACTGGGGCCTGTCCATCCCCGACGCCCTCGACCACCTCATCGCCGGGCGCACCGACTCCACCGCGGAGTGCGCGGGCAACGCCTACACCTCCGCTCTCCAGCACATCATCGACTACAACGCTTCCGACCCCTCCCAGCTGGGCACGTACTCCAAGCCCTCGACCTTCTTCGGCCTGGTGGACGACGAGATGCGCCGCCTCGGCGTGCCCGCCGACCTCCTGCCCCACGGCTTCCTCTACGGCGGCCCGCCCGACGACTTCCCCTACCTCCCGTACTCGGTAGACGGCTATCCGGCCATCGGCCACCTTCCGCTGGCCAAGACCAAGCCCGCGGCAGACGCCTACCGGGCCGTCCTGGACCGGATGGATCCCGGCTTCCGGTACGACGTCCGGGAACTCATCGAGAAGCTCGAATTCGAGCACGAGGCGTGGGAGAACTCCACGAGGAACGTCGACTGGTACACCCAGGACACGCTCTTCTTCAAGCTCGCCTGACCGACATGCTCGGACGTGCGGAGGTCCGCCGGCCGTCCGGTGGCCCTCCGCACGTCTCTGCGGCCGTCCCCCCGCCAGCGCCCGGGGAGGAGCCCGTCCATCGCCCGCCGGTGACTCGCGCAAGGGCGTGAGGGTACCGCCTCCAGGTCTGCCGCGCCTTGGACTCGGCTCTTCTTCACCCGCAGGAGACCGAGTCTCAGCACTCTTTCGTCGCGCACGCCTCGCGGACTGTGTTCTTGCCCTTGGTGCTCGCGGTCCGACCGGTCCAACGGGCCCAAACCGGTCCGCGACACGCTTCGGCATCCCTTACCCGTTCCCGTTCCCGTTCCCCCGCCGACTAGGAGAGGGCAGCGCCATGACGCACGAGCTCACCCGCGCCGAGCGCATCGAGTACCAGCAGCACCAGGACGCCGCTTACCGGGCCGGTGAGGAAGCAGTTGCCCGTCTCCGGGCAGCGCTGACGCTCGCCGGGCTGACCCTTCCCTCCCTGGGCAACGACGGACCGGTGGCCGGCCACGGATTCGTCAAGCTCGGCGGGTGCGGCGCAGCCCTCGCCGAGCGGCTCGCCGAGGTCATCACGGCCGGTGCGCACGCGCTGCAGGACGGGCAACGGTGAACAGCAGCGGGACACAACAGAGCTGAACGGCACAGCGCCCCTACCGAATCGGCTTTCTTAGCGGAACGTTAGATCTGCGGGCGGGTCCTTGTCCGGCTGCGGCGCCAGACGCATGCTCTGGATACTTCCCCGCCGCTGGGGGCACGCTGGGGCAGGTCCCCGTCTCCCGTCAGGGACTTTCCGTCTGGAGCCGCCATGTCTTCGTCCACCGTCATGCCCGGGTCGCCGCCCGAGGACGAGCGCAAGAAGCGCCGCCTCGCTCTGGTCGGCGGATCGCTGGGCAATCTCGTGGAGTGGTACGACTGGTTCGTCTACGCCAGCTTCGCCATCTATTTCGCCGACTCCTTCTTCCCCGGCGACAACCCGACCACGCAGCTGATGAACACGGCGGGGATCTTCGCGGTCGGATTCCTGATGCGCCCTGTCGGCGGATGGGTCCTCGGCCGCGCCGCCGACCGGCACGGCCGCAAGAGCGCGCTCACGCTGACCGTCACCATGATGTCGGTGGCCGCCCTGCTCATCGCCGTCGCCCCGACCTACGGCCAAGCCGGTTACTTCGGCGCGCTCGTGCTGCTGCTCGCGCGCCTGCTCCAGGGGATGAGCATCGGGGGCGAGTACGCGGCCAGTGCCACCTACCTGACGGAGGCGTCGGCCCGCAATCGGCGCGGCCTGGGCTCCTCCTTCCAGTACGTGTCGATGACCTGCGGCCAGTTGCTGGGTCTGGGCATCCTGATCACGCTGCAGCACACGCTCACCACCGCCCAGTTGGAGAGCTGGGGATGGCGGATTCCGTTCGTCCTCGGGGCGCTGTTCGCGGTGGTCGTCTTCTGGTTGCGGCGCCGGCTCCAGGAAACCGACGCGTTCAAGGAGGAGTCGTCGGGCGAGGACGCTCACGACGACAGCACGCGCGGCACGCTGAAGGCCCTGTGGCAGTACCGGCGGCAGGCGGGCCTGGTCATGGCGCTCACGCTCGGCGGCACCGTGGCCTACTACACGTACACCACGTACCTCACCAAGTACCTGGTCGGCAGCGCGGGCATGGAGAAGACGACCGCCACGCTGGTCAGCTTCACCGCTCTGACCCTCTTCGCCGTCCTGCAGCCTTTCGCCGGCATGCTGTCCGACCGCATCGGGCGACGGCCCCTGCTGATCACCTTCGCGGTGGGCTGCACCGTCGGCACGTATCCGATCATGACCGCCCTCGGGTCGGCCTCCTCGTACTGGTCCGCGCTGGGCCTGTCCCTGCTGGCCCTGGTGATCATCACCGGCTACACCTCGATCAACGCGGCGGTCAAGGCCGAGCTGTTCCCGACGCGCGTGCGGGCCCTGGGCGTTGCACTGCCGTACGCCATCGCCAACGCGCTCTTCGGCGGTACGGCGGAGTACGTGGCGCTGTGGTTCAAAAGCAGTGGCCACGAAACGATGTTCTTCTGGTACGTCTCCGGGTGCGCACTGATCTCCCTCGTGACCTACGTCCTGATGCCGGACACCCGCAACGCCGCGCTCAGCCGCGCCGAGGCCGAGGAGGATCAGGCCAACAGCCAGCGCCCCGGCACGGGCAAGGGCCAGGGCCACCGGAAGGGCAAGGGCCCTGATCAGCCCGCGGCGCCCGCCGGGGCCGCGCGCTGATCCGCCACGGCTGCCTGGACGGCGGCTCCCGTAAGCTGCTGCCCCAGGTCGGGGGTCAAGCGTCACCGCGCACGGGCGACGGGTGACGGGTCACGAGGGAACTGTCTATGCACGCGCTGCTCGTCGAGGACGACGACCGGATGGCCCACGCCCTCGGCACCGCACTCGCCCAGCGCGGTCACACCGTCCGCAGGGTCGGCCGTGCCGTGGACGCGCTGCGGCACGTCCACGAGGCCGAGTTCGTGCTGCTGGACTTGGGCCTGCCGGATCTGGACGGGCTGGAGCTGCTGCGGCGGCTGCGTACCGTCTGCGACGCGCCGCTGATCGTCGTGACGGCGCGCTGCGAGGAGCGTGACATCGTGCAGGGGCTGCGGGCGGGCGCCGACGACTACGTCGTCAAGCCGTTCCGGATGGCCGAGCTGATGGCCCGTATCGATACCGTGCGCCGCCGGACCGGCACGCACTCCGGCCGCTTCGGCGCGGACCCGGCGGACACCGGTGGACGGCCCGTGCGGGCCGGGGACGTGCGGGTGGACCTGGCGGGCCGCACCGTCACCGTAGCGGGCGCCGAAGTGCGCTTGACCCGCCGGGAGTTCGATGTGCTGGCCTTCCTGGCCGCCCGTCCGGACGAGGTGCATTCCCGTGAGGAGATCCTGGACCGGATCTGGGGTGACGTCTTCCACGCCGCCTCCCGCTCACTGGACGTGCATGTGGCGGGCATCCGCGCCAAGACCGGCCGCTCGGGCCTGGTGCGTACGGTCCGCGGCTTCGGCTACCAGCTCGGCTCCCCCACCGCGCACATCGCGCGGGACGGCGAGCGATGAGACGCAGGCTCCTCGCCGTGCTGATGGTGTTCATGGGGGCAGCCGCGCTCCTGCTCTGCCTCCCCCTGGCCGACGCCTACGCTCGCGGACGGACCGAACACCTGCTGCTGCAGCGGCGCTCCGAGGCGGTACGGTTCGCCGATCTCGCCGACCGGATGCGTACCGGCGCCGACCGGGCGGAGCTGCTCGCCGAGATCAGCCGGTACGCGGAGCTGTACGGGGCCGGGGTGGTCGTGGTCGACACGGCGGGAGAGACCATCGCACGGGCCGGCGCGGGGCCTTCGCCGGAAGCCGCCCCACGGGCCATCACAGACGCTGACGCCCTCACCGGCAACCAGTCGAACGCCACGGCCGACTCGGGGGACTCCGCGGACTCGGCCGACTCGGCGGAGGCCCGCCGTCGCGCCCTCACCGGCCGCTCCACCGACCGGCTGCCCACCGTACGCCCCTGGGGCCCGAAGAGCGTCGTGCTCGCCGAACCGGTGGGCCGGGACGAGCGGGTCAGCGGAGCGGTGCTGCTGGCCGTACCCACCGATGCCGCCCGCCGGGACGTGACCGTCCGCTGGGCTCTCATCGCCGCCGGGGCGGTCGCCGCCTTCGCGGCGGCGGCCCTGGTCGCGGCGGGGATCGCGCGCTGGCTCATGCGCCCGGTCCTGGATCTGGACCGGGCGGTGGAGGGACTGACCGCAGGCAGCCTCCAGGCACGGGCGGTGTCCGATACGGGGCCGCCCGAACTGCGCCATCTGCGGCAGCACTTCAACATCATGGCGGAGGCCGTGGCCGCCTCCATCGGCCGCCAGCGCGACTTCGTCGCCGACGCCTCCCACCAGTTGCGCAATCCGCTGGCCACCCTGGTGCTTCAGCTGGAGAACGTCGAACCGCACATCGCCCCCGGCCCCGGCCGGGCCGAGCACACCCGCGCCCTGGACGAGGCCGAACGCCTGGAGGAGCTGCTCGACGGCCTGCTCGCCCTGGCACGGGTGGAGTCCGGCACGGTGGAGCTGAGCGACCAGGACGTGTCGCAGGCGGTACGGGAACGGGTGCGGGCCTGGACTCCGGTCTTCCGCGACGCCGGACTGGCACTGAGGGCCGCCGGCCTTCCGGAGGGCCTGCGGGCACGGGCGCTTCCCGACGCGGCGGGCCGGATCCTGGACACGCTCTTCGACAACGCCGTCAAGTTCGTACCGCGCGACGGCCGCGTCGAGGTGCGCGCCGAACGCGGCGCGGACGGGCACGTCATCGTCACGGTCGCCGACGACGGCCCAGGCGTGCCGGAGGACCAATTGCCCCTGCTGCTGAGGCGCTTCGCGCGCTGCCCCGGGCATCAGAACGTCCCCGGCAGCGGGCTGGGGCTGGCCATCGCCGACGAGATCGCCCGCGTGAGCGGCGGCCGGCTCACCGTCACCGGGAACACGCCGCACGGCCTGGTCGTCGAGCTCCGGTTGCCCTCCTCGTGACGGCTCAGCCGTACAGCGCCCGGTAGTAGGCGACCGCGCCCGGGTGGAGCGGCACTCCCCCCGTCGAGATGGCGAACGGGGGCTCCAACCGGGCCCCCGCCGTCACCTCCCGCAGCAGGTCACGCCGCCGGTCGAAAACGACTTGGAGGAGGGCGCGTACGGCGCTCCGGGGGACGTCCGCACGGGCGAGCAGGTAGTTTCCGACCCCGACCGTCCCCACCGGCTCCCTCAGCCCGTACGCTCCGGCCGGCAGGGTGACCGCCGTGTAGACAGGTCCGTACCGCTCCCGGAGGGTGCCCGCATAGCCGTCCAGCGGGAGGAACCGCAGCGGCAGCTCGCCCGCCAGCCCCGACAGCGTGGGCGTGGGTACCCCTCCGGACCAGAACAAGGCGTCGACCGCGCCCTCGCGCAGCGCCTTCGCCGACGCCGCGAGGCCCAGGTGCCGCTCATGGGCCGGCGAAGGGCCGCCGCTCAGCCCGGCCGCCCGCAGCACCCGCCCTGCCACCACCTGCACCCCCGACCCCTCCGCTCCCGCCGCGACGGGACGTCCGGCGAGATCGCTCACGGATCGCACGGGCCCGTGCGCCGGCACCAGGAGGTGGGTGTAGTTCACGTAGATCCGGGCCAGCGCCGTCACCGCGGCCGGCCCGGAGAACGGCTGCCGCCCCAGCACCGCGTCCTCGGCGACGTCCGCCATGGCCAGGGCCACGTCGACGGATCCGTCGTCCAGCTTCCGCAGGTTGTCCACGCTCGCCGCGGTGCTCACCGGCACGATCTCCAGTCGGCGCCCGCTCGCGGCGACGGCCTGCGCCAGCGCCTTCCCGAAGGCGTTGTACGGACCGCCCTCCGGGCCCGTCGCGAGCCGTAGCCGTCGCACCGGGCCGAAGTCCCCGGAACATCCGGCCGGCGCCGCCGCGAGCACGACCGCCCCGACCCCGGCACGCATCACCCGTCGGCGGCTGAACCGCGCGCTCTTCACGTCCGAAGCGTAGCCAGTCCCCCGCCGCAACCGGCAGCCGGCAGCCGCCGAGGAGTGGCGCGGGTGGCTCCCGCTCCCGGGAGCCACCCGCTCGTCCGTCGGTGACGGGCCGGCCGTTTGCGCTGCCCGGCCGGTCCGTCGAGGTTACGGAGCCATCTCGTACGCCCCGGCCAGTGCCTCCACGCGCGACCAGACGCGCGCCGAACGGTCCGCGTCGACCACGGGGCGCCGGACCGCGCCGAGCGCCCAGTCCTGCTGGTCCGCGGTGGCGGAGTCCTTGCCGTGCAGCTCGACCGCGTGGGCGGAGAAGTCCCGTACGAGGACGGCGAAGAGTTCGTCGAGCACGTCCTCGTCCAGACCGGTCAGGCGTGCCTGCTCCAGGATCAGCTGACCGTGCACGACCAGCGCGAACAGCTGTCCCACGGCCAGGAGGAGGTCGAGGTCACGGCTCTGCTCCTCGCCGGGGGCGGCCGTCGTGACGAACTCGCACAGGGCGTCGGCCTGCTCGCGGAAGCGGCCGACGTTGGGCACGTCGGCATACGCGTCGAAGGCGGTGCGCCAGTCGTGGAAACGTACGGAGCCCAGGCCGCGAGCCGGTCCCTGCCGGAAGAGGAAGGCGTCGTCGGCCGCGTCGAGGCGGGTCGGCACGGGCGCGTACTCGACCGGTTCCAGCAGGTGGTTGCGCATGAACTTGAGGATCAGCGCCAGATTGACGTGAACCGTGCCCTCCAGCTTCGGCAGCCCCCGGATCTCGACGGCCGCCTGGGCGAAGTACGTGTCCTTCTCGAAGCCCTTGGCGGCGATGACGTCCCACATGAGGTCGATGACCTTCTCGCCCTCCGTGGTCACCTTCATCTTGGTCATCGGGTTGAACAGCAGGTAGCGGCGGTCGTCCGGTCCCGCCGAACGGAAGTAGTCGACGGCGCGGTCGCTGAACAGCTTCATCCCGACGAGGCGGACGTACGCGTCGGTCAGCTCACGGCGCACGTGCGGGAAAGCGGTGACGGGCCGCCCGTAGAGGATGCGGCCGTGCGCGTGGGTGACGGCCTCGTACATCGCGTGCTCGCAGATGCCGATCGACGCGGTGCAGAGATTGAACTTGCCGACGTTGACGGTGTTGAGGGCGGCGTCGAAGGCGGCGCGGCCGGTGTGCAGGACGTCGTCGGCGCCGACCGGATAGTCGTCGAGGCGGAACTCGCTGACGTACTTCGAGGAGTCCACGACGTTCTTCACCAGGTGGTACGCCGGGTGGCGGCTGTCGGCGGCGAAGAAGACGTACCCGTCGGGGCCCTCCACATCGGTGCGGCGGCCGAAGACGGAGACGAGGCCGGCGGCGTTGCCGTTGCCGATGTAGTACTTGGAGCCGCTGGCCCGGAAGCCGCCGTCACCGTCGGGCTCCAGCAGCATGTCGGTGGAGTAGATGTCGGCGCCGTGGGTCTTCTCGGACAGGCCGAACGCGAACACCTCGCCCTCGGAGAGGAGCTCCGCCGCGCGAGCGCGGGCGGCGGCGTTGTCGCTCTGCCAGACCGGGCCGAGGCCGAGGATGGTGACCTGCCACGCGTACCAGTAGTCCAGGCCGTAGAAGCCGAAGATCTCGTTGAGGGCGGCGATCCGTGCGGTGTCCCAGCGCTTGTCCGGCTGTTCCGGGCCGGCGGCGGGCGCCGGGGTCAGGAAAGTCGCGAAGAGCCCCTCCTTCGCGGAGAAGGCGAGGAAGTCCGCCAGCCAGGCGCGGGTGCGGTAGTCCTCGATCAGCCGGCGCTTGCCGCGGTCCTCGAACCAGTCGACGGTGGCGCGCAGCAGCCTGCGCGTCTCGGGGTCGAAGTGCGCGGGGTCGTAGGTGCGCGGGTTGAACAGCAGCGGGTCGGTCATGAGGGGTCGCCTTTCGGGTCGAGGGATGAGGGGTCGGGGGATGAGGGAGGGCGGGATGAGAGCCGCTCACTCCCCCACTGCGGCCGTGCAGGGCCGTGGGGAGGGTCGGCGTCGAGGTTCCGTGCCTGCGGGTGCGCAGGGCCGTCGGCGCCGGGAGTGGGCCTTCGGGGTGTCCGGCCCGGGGCTGTCCGGCGCCCACGGGCGCCGTCCACGGCGGCTCAGCGCTCGGCAAGCCGGCGGAGCGTGGCGAGCACGTCCTGGAGCCAGGCGAGCATCATCCGCTCGTAGGCGATGCCGCCGCGGAGCACGACGTGCTGGAGCTCGCGCCCGGCGTCCGACGTCGCGGGAGCGTCCGGGCCGGTGAAGTCCCGCAGCTCTCCAGCGAGGTAGTGGGTGAGCTGGTCGGTGTGCGCCTGTTGGTGCCTCTCGACCTCGCGGATCAGCGCGGCAGGGTCGTCGAAGGCCGCGCCGCGGATCTTCACGGCGAGCTCGTGCCGGACGCTGTCGGGCTGGATCGGCTCGTGGAGCCAAGCGGCGAGGGCGGCCCGGCCGGCTGCGGGGACGGAGTACTCCTTCTTGTCCGGCCTCCCCTGTTGCGGCACGTCACGGACGTCCACCCAGCCCTCGCCCTCCATGCGTTTGAGGACGCGATAGATCTGCTGGTGGGTCGCGGTCCAGAAGTAACCGATGGACCGGTCGAACCGACGGGCCAGCTCATATCCGGAGCCCGGCTTCTCCAGCAGAGAGACGAGGATCGCGTGTTCAAGCGCCATACCCGGATCCTTCTATGCAACTCGTTGCATAGACAAGCGCCACCGCCCCGGTGAGACACGTCTCACCCCGACGCGACGGCGCCCGGGCGCTGCCGATGGCGCCGGGGGCCGGGGGCCGGGGGCCGGCCGGGAAGCGGTGGCGCGCCCGGTACGCGATCGGACGCGGCCGGGCGGCGGCTCCGGTCAGGGGGCCTACGCCTCACCGTCCGGTCAGCGGCCACCCTGTTCGGCACCGGCAAGGTACGGCTGGTCGTCGCCGGCCCCGGAGATGGCCCAGGCGAGGGCGTGCTCCTCGGCGGACAGGCCCAGCGTGCTTCCCTCAGCCTCCAGCTGCCGGCGCAACTCGCGCTGCTGGTCCGCGTGGGTACGCAGGGCGGTGCGGGCCTCGTCCGCGCTGACGCCGAGGGCGGCGGCGACCTCGTTCCAGGTGGCGCCCAGCAGCACCGCCTCATGGATCCGGTTGCCGTAATGGGCGGTGACGGTGCGGCGAATCGCCTCCCCCAAGGCCAGGCGGGCCACCGCGTCCTGGGCGGTGCCCCGCTCGGCGGCGTGGTCGAAGTCCGGCGGCAGCGCGTTGTTGGACAGCCGGTCACCGTGATCGTCGTAGCGCTCGGCCAGCCAGGCCAGCGGCAAGCCGTCCGGGAGGTCGTCGGGGGTACGGACCGGGAGCTCCTGGAAGTTCTTGCGGGCATCGGTGCTCATGGGGCGGGTCTCCTCGACGGCCGGGTGGGTAACGCAAGCGGACGTTTCGTCATGTCCCCTTTACCGCTCGCGTGTTGCATGCCATCCGAGGCGGCTCAGGGCCGGGATGGAATGCTGTCTTCCCACTGTCCGGAGCCCTATGCCTCACTCTTCCGTATTCGTCGCCCGCCTCTGGGTTCCGAGGAGAGCGCTGATCGGAAACTCGTCAGGAAGAGCGCAGGCGCAGGTGCGTCGTGAGGTGGTGCTGCATCGGCTGGCCCACCGCCGCCATATCGTGAACCACCGTCATCTCCCCGGCGTCCAGGATGTACCGGCGCCGTGTGCCGGTGACCTCCTTGGCGAGGGGAGTGAGGGCAACGTCCTTGGTTTCGATCTCGATCTCCGCGTCGGACACGCGTCCGACGTACGTCTCGACGATGCCGGTCGGGTGGGCGAGTACGACTTCCAGGCCCGCGTCGGGCGTCACCCGCCACCACCCGGCCTCACGGCCGGCGGGGCGCACCGGGGCCCCGGACCCGTCGATCAGCCATGCGCGTGCCTCGTAGCGCAGGAAAGGGCGGCCGTCGTGGCTGAAGGTGATCTCCTGCTCGTACTGGAAATCTCGCGTGAGCGTCGGATACTGACCCCGCCCCCGGCCGTGCCAGCGCCCCAGCAGGGGCAGCACCGGCCGCAGCAGCGGGTGCGGCTCGGGTCCCTCCCCCAGGATGTGGCTGTCGGGGTACGGATTGTCCTGCGGCGACTCGATCACTTCTCACCCTTGCCTTCTGCGTGTCCCGCCCCCGGTGGTGTGCAGTCTAGGGTGCGTCTTTCGGATCGTGCCGGGCCCGCGCTGTCGTACCGCGTGAACGTGAGGACGGCGTGGCCCGGAGTCGTTCTCGGGCCACGCCGTCCTCGGCTCGGAGTCGGCTACTCAGTGCCAGTCGAGGGATCCGGCCTCGCAGGCTCCGTTGAACAGCGGGTTGCCCTCGACGACACCGGCGGACATGCCGCAGGCGCCGTAGTGGACGGCCCCGCCGTGCGGCTGATCGTCGTCACCGTAGGCCACGGCGGCGGTGGCGCCCCCGAGGACCAAGGCGGCGACGAAGGTGGCGGTGGTGACTGCGGCCCGGATGCGCATGACTGCTCCTTGAGGGAGTGAGGGGGTATTGGGCTTTTCAGAGATCACCTCTGCGACGGACCGCGAAACACCCCCCGGGTCGAATGGAGGAGCGAGTCGCGGTCCCGGTTGCGAAGGCGGGCGTTTCGCGGAAGTCCACCTTCCGCGGAGCACGGTTGCCCCTCCGGGCCATGCCGACCCGGGCGGGGACGGCATCGGCGCGCACCCGGCGGCGGCCCGCCCCTGCGGCCCCGTGCTCCCTGGTGGGGCGGAGAGACGCTGGAATGGCCTCACACCAGCCAGTGAAGTCTTCCGAGCACGCCTGGACGCCGGCGGGCGGGTCCGTCGTAGCGCAGCATGCGGGGGCCGTGTGCCGGCTCGCTGATCGCGGCAGGCCCCCCCGTACGGGACACTCGACGGCCGCCGGCCCCTCGTGACGGCTGCGGTGGCGCGGAACGGGCCGCACGGCTCGGCTGGGGAGGGTCCCGCGCGGAGCCGGACCGGCCTCTGGCAGCAGTTCGGCCATGATCACGCTCAGGCCCGGGAGCCGGCTGCCCCGCCTGCTCGGCCGGTCATCCTCCGAGCTCACGGGCACCCGTACGCCCGCTCCGGTCCTTCGGCGGCGCCCGTCCCCTGACTCCGGGGTGAAATCTCCCGATCGGACGGGATACGAACACGCGCCAGGCGGTCAGGGGACGACAAAGCGCCCACATGCCCAGTTCGTGCTCCGATGGCCTGAAGTACCTCGAACACGCCCTATGCCCCATGAACTTTGACGAACTGGCCAATTCCTCCGTAGCCGTCCGACCGACGCACCGGCGAGACTCCTTCGGTGGCGGCCCGGGTCTCAAGGGCGCGCGCTGCCACGGCAGTTTCGCCTCATACGAACGATGGAGGGGTCATGAACCGTCGGACAAAGTTCAGCCTGGCCGTGACGGCCGGACTCGTCGGCGCTGCGCTCGCGCTCGCACCCGCCGCCCAGGCCGAGGGCGTATCCACCAGCGGCTACGACAACTGCGCGTCCGGATGGATCTGCTTCTACTCGGAAAGGGACGGGGGCGGTCAGAAGTGCCAGTGGTCCCGGAACTCCACCGACACCCGTTCCCAGTGTTCGTGGATGCGGGCCGGTACGAATACGCGGTCGGTGTACAACCGCACCGGTAGCAGGTTCCACTACTACCACAACACCAACTACACCCATCGGATCGGCAGCACTACCGCCGGGAACAGGGGAAACCTCGCGGGGACCTACACCATCGGCTCTCTGTGCGCCGGTTCCTGCCCGGGCTGAGGGTCCGCCGGGTTCGTGCGCGGCTGACGGCCCGTCGGCCGCCCGCTCCGGCCGTCAGGGAGAGGGGGGAGGCGGGCCACCGCACGGCCTTCCCATGCCGCAGCCCGGGTCGGGCTGGTCCGGCGGATGGAAGCAGGCGGTGATGGTCTTGCCGCCGTGAAAGGCGTGGGCGTCCCACCGGTCGGCGAGCGCGTCGATGATGGCGAGGCCCCGCCCGGACGTCGCTCCGTCCGGAGCCTCGCGCGGGGCGGGCAGGCGGGGGTCGGCGTCGGCGACGCTGACGTGCAGGCAGCGGCCGTCCCAGGTGAGCACGAGGTGGGCGCTGCTGTGGGCGTGGACGTGGGCGTTGGTGACGAGTTCGGACACCGTCAGAAGCACGGAGTGGACGGTATCGGGGGCGTCGGCGGTCCAGCTGAGCGTGTCGAGGTGCTCCAGGCACCACCGACGGGCTTCCCTGGGGCCCCGGTACACCGGGAACGACCTGGCCCACCCCACGGCACGGAGCGACAACGCACCCACCTCGCTTCTCAGTCGTCCGCTGTCGGCTCAGGACCGGTCGGCCCGGTGCCTCGGGCGGTGCGTGCCCCGGGAGTTGACGAGCAGCAGCGCCAGCAGCATCGGCGCGATCAGCAGGATCATCGTTCCCATGAGGGCTTCCTCTCCTCGTTGGAGCGTTACCTCTGCCCGTTTGACCGCCAAGCCCGGGCCGAAACCCCCGGGGACCGAGGCAGCACCGAACGGGTGGGCTCCGGCCAGGTGCCACATCTCGCGCGGAGCCGCCGCCTCGGCCGCCGTCTCATGGATCGTCACGTCATGCGCCGGCCGGGCGGCCTTCAGCCGGGGCGTTCGAGCCGATTGTCCGGCCGCCGGGCGGATCGGCGTGCAGAGGCGGCCGGACGGGGCAGGTGCGGGAGGGAACTGGCAGGCCCGAGAAGGGACCGACACCGTGGCACGACCGAGGATTCTCGTAGTGGGCGCCGGCTTCGCCGGAGTCGAGTGCGTCCGCCGGCTGGAACGCAGGCTGTCCCCCGCCGAAGCGGACATCACGATGGTGACACCACACTCCTACCAGTTGTACCTGCCGCTGTTGCCGCAGGTGGCCTCAGGTGTGCTGACCCCACAGTCCGTCGCCGTCTCGCTGCGGCGCAGCAGCCGCCACCGGACCCGCATCGTTCCCGGTGGCGCGATCGGGGTGGATCCCGAGGCGAAGCTGTGCATCATCCGCAAGATCACCGGGGAGGTCACCGAGCGGGCTTACGACCATCTCGTGCTGGCTCCCGGCAGCATCACCCGTACCTTCGACATCCCGGGGCTCACCGAGCACGCGCGGGGCATGAAGACGCTCGCCGAAGCCGCGTACCTGCGCGACCACGTCATCGCCCAGCTCGACCTCGCCGACGCGAGCGAGGACGAGGCGGAGCGGGCGGCGCGGCTGTGTTTCGTCGTGGTCGGCGGGGGCTACGCCGGCACGGAGACGGCGGCCTGCCTCCAGCGGCTGACCCAGCACGCGGTGAAACGCTATCCGCGCCTGGATCCCCGGCAGATCTCCTGGCACCTGCTCGACCTCGCGCCGAAGCTGATGCCGGAGCTGGGCGATTCCCTCGGTCGCGCGGCGCTGGACATCCTGCGCCGGCGCGGGATCCAGGTATCGCTCGGGGTGAGCGTCGCCAAGGCGGGCCCGGAGGAAGTGACCCTGACCGACGGACGGGTGCTGCCGAGCCGGACCTTGATCTGGACGGCCGGGGTGGCGGCGAGCCCGCTGATCGCCACGCTGGGCGCGGAGACCGCCCGGGGCCGGCTGGTGGTGACCCCGGAGATGACCGTTCCCGGCGCGGCCGGGGTCTTCGCACTGGGGGACGCGGCGGCGGTGCCCGACCTCGCGAAGGGCGAGGAGGGCGCGATCTGCCCGCCCACGGCGCAGCATGCCCTGCGCCAGGGGCGGGCCGTCGCCGACAACCTGATCGCGACCTTGCGGCAACTGCCGCTGCGGCCGTACGAGCACAAGGATCTGGGCCTGGTGGTCGACCTCGGGGGCAAGGACGCCGTCTCCAAACCGCTGGGCGTCCCGCTGCGCGGCCTGCCCGCGCAAGCGGTGGCCCGGGGGTACCACTGGTCGGCGCTGCGTACGAATGTGGCCAAGACGCGGGTCCTGACCAACTGGCTGCTCAACGCGATGGCCGGGGACGACTTCGTCCGTACCGGCTTCCAGTCCGCCACGCGGCCCACGCTGCGGGAGTTCGAGCAGACCGATGTCTACTTGACGCCCGAGCAGGTCCGGTCCCACACGGCGGCCCTGCGCGCCTCGGGCTGAGGCACGCCCCGGGGGCGGCGGCCGCTGGCCGCCGCCCCCGGAGGGCGCCCGTACGCCGTGTGTCAGTGCTTGCCGCGGAGGCGGGCGAGCAGGCCGCGAGCCTGCGTCCGCCTGCGCGGGTCAGCGGCCGCACGGCGGGCCGAGGCGATCGTCCGCCGGCCCTGAGGACTGCGGCCGAACTGCTTGATCTTGGCGAGTAGTCCCGGCATGGATCCTCCCAGCGTGAGTCGTTCGTGAATCGTTCACGACAGTGCGTCTTGTACCCCTGGCCGGCCCGCTGAACCGCCGCAGACCGCAGCCGCACCGGGCGGCCTGGCCGGTGGGCGTGGCCTTGGACGTGATGCGACGGGTGTGAGTGGCGCAACCCGCCGCCCACCCGTTTCCATCCCGCTCGTCCGGGTACACAACGTTTCGTCCGATCTTGTCAGACAGCTGCGGCAGGCCCGCGCACGGCGCGGCGCGTGTCGTCGGCGATCCCACGAACAACGCGAAATGGAGATCTCTGTGTCCGTCGTCAAGAGCGCCCTCCCGGATGCCGACCTGAAAGTCGTCGGCGAAGCGCTGCAGGGCGCGCTGGTGGATCTGGTCGACCTGGCCCTCACGGCCAAGCAGGTGCACTGGAACGTGGTCGGTCCCCGTTTCCGCTCCGTCCACCTCCAGCTCGATGATGTCGTCACCTCGGCCCGTACCCATTCCGACGTGGTGGCCGAGCGGGCCTCCGCCCTCGGGGTGACCCCGGACGGACGGGCGGCCACGGTGGCCTCGACGAGCGCGATCTCCGGCGTGCCGGAGGGGTGGGTGAAGGACGAGGACGCGGTACGGATCCTGGTGGACGCTCTGAGCGCGGTGATCACCCGCATGCGCGAACGCATCCAGGCGACGGCCGACCCCGACCCGGTGACCCAGGACCTGCTGATCGGCCTCACCGGCGACCTGGAGAAGCACCACTGGATGTTCCAGGCCGAGAGCGCCTGAGCAGGTCAAGGGCAGGTCAGCGCTCTGACCAGCCGCACAGTGGTGCGGGCGCGTGGATGCCGCCGTTTCCGTCGGTCGACGGGCGGCGGCATCCAGCATCCAGCGGGTCGCAAGCCCGGCCGGGCCCCCTGTGAGCGGCCTAACCGCTCTGTCGCCGCCCGGACGAGACACCCGACCGGCAGGGGACGCCCCGCTCCCACTCGACGGCGCTGAAGCGCTCGGCCGTCTCCTCGTCCGTGGAAGTGGTGGCGGCAGTCGCCGTGGCGATGCGGGGCAGCGCGTACGGGTGCTTCTCCGCGAGCCAGGCGACCAGCTGTTCCCGTACCGCGCACCGTACGGTCCACAGGTCGTCCGGATCCTTGGCCGTGACGATGGCCCGCACCGTGATGGTGCTGGGCGAGGTGTCGGTGACGGCGAGATCCCAGCCGCGGCCGTCCCACTCCGGGCTGGCCTCCAGGATCTCCAGCAGCTTGTCCCGCATGAGGGCCACGGGCGCGGCGTGATCACAGTGGATGAAGACCGTGCCCGTCATCTGGATGCCGCCGCGCGACCAGTTCTCGAAGGGACGGGCGGTGAAATAGGAGACGGGCATGGTGATGCGGCGCTCGTCCCAGGTGCGCACGGCCAGGAACGTCAGGGTGACCTCCTCGACCACACCCCATTCGCCGTTGACCACCACCGTGTCGCCGATGCGCACCATGTCGCCGAAGGCGATCTGGAAGCCGGCGAAGAGATTGCCGAGGGTGGACTGGGCGGCCACACCGGCCACGATGCCGATGATGCCGGCCGAGGCCAGCATGGACGTGCCGAGCGTGCGGAAGCCGGGGAAGGTGAGCAGGATGGCCGCCGCCGCGACCACGGCGACGACGGCGGTGACGACGCGCATGAGCAGGGTCACCTGCGTGCGCACCCGCCGCACCCGCGCGGGGTCACGGGTCCCGGTCGCGTAGCGGGCGTACGTCGACTCCACGGCGGCCGACGTGATGTGCACCACGAGCCACGCCCCGGCGGCTATGAGGACCAGCCCGAGCATCCGGTCCACGCCCGCCGCGTGATCCCTCAGCGGCTTCCACGGGACCTCCTGGTGGACCGCTCTGAGCAGCGCGGCCAGCAGGACGATCCGAAGGGACAGGCGGCAGCGGCGCAGAAGGCCCCACAGGGGCGTTTCGGGATGGCGGGCGTCCGCACGGCGCAGCAGCAGGTCGGCGATCCAGCCGACGGCGAACGTCAGCAGGAGCGCGCCACCCAGGACGGTCAGCAAACTCAGAACGCTGTTCATAACTCCTCGGTGAATGATGTCGGCAGGCATGATCCCGGCGCACGCGCCGGCCGTCGTAAGCGGCGGGCAGGTGGGCGGACCATGTACCGCGCATGCTGCGCCGGACGGATTTCATGCGCCCCGCGGGACGGGTCCTGCACCACACTGCCCTTCCGTCCGCCCCGAAGGCGGAACGGGCGGCCGCTAAGACGTGTGCTGCCCGTCACGACCCGAGGCGGGTGGTTGCACGCGGTCACGGGTGTGGTGGGGGTGGGCGGGCGGGCTTCCGGCTTGGAATTCTCCGCTCGCATACGTTTTGACGGCTTCGTTGATGAGGTCCCGGGTGCCGGTCGGATTCAGCGCCTGGGCCTGCATGTGCGCGTACATGTTGCTGTAGATCCGCACGTCGGATCGTTTCTCCAAGTAGAGATCGCTGGTGAACCTCTCCACGTACACCACGCTCACATCGCTGGTGTCGGCGAACTCAAGCAGCGAGAACTGCCCCGAAACACCCGGGTGCGCACCCAGTTCGTGAGGAAGAACCTGCACGGTGACATGCGGTTGGGTACCGAGGTGGACCACATGCTCCAGTTGCTCGCGCATGACCTCGTGGCTGCCCACGACGCGCCGCAGTACCGACTCGTCCAGCACGGCCCATAAACGCAGCGGATTGTCCGGGTCACTCAGCCGCTCCTGGCGGCGCAGCCGCACCTGGAGGCGTACGGCTGCTTGTTCGGCGGTGGCATGTGAAACTGCTCCGGCGATGACTTCCCGGGCGTAGGCGGGGGTCTGCAGCAGGCCCGGGATCACGAGCGGCTCGTAGGTCCGGATCGCGGCGGCCTGGGCCTCCAGGCCGATGTAGGGGCCGTACGGCACGTCCCCGTAGGCGTTCCACCAACCCTGTCGGCCCGATTCCCGGGCCAGCCGCATCAGATCGTCGACGAGCCGCTGGTCCCGGACTCCGTACAGCCGGCACAGATCGCGCACATCGCGCGGCTTGATGAGGCGGCGGCCGTTCTCCAAGAGGCTGATCTTGGGCTGCGAGATCAGCAGACTCGCCGCGACCTGCTGCGTCGTCATGCCGCTGACGTGCCGGAGGCGACGTAGCTCCGATCCCAGTCGGCGCCTGCTGACGGTGGGATTGGTTCCGAGACCCACGAGACCTGTTCCTCCGCTCCGAAGATCTTGCTCTGGCGAGCAGAGTGCCACGGCCCGGGGCAGTCGGATCCGGATGAGCACCGTGTCGCACAGGGGCACACGCCCCGACGGGCAGTGCCGCCCAACCGGCCTGGACCCGCCTTTGCTCATGGATTTTCGCCGCTCCATTCGGCGAAAGCGCGGATATTTTGACGCCCTCACAAGCCCGATCAGTCCATTCGATTGGTTGTGTCATTTTCCCCCGCACGCGCATGGTGAGTTGCGAGAAACGCCCGAATAAATACCGGTCCGGTGCATGTTGGTACGTAATATGCCAGCGACAGAGAGACGGTCGTGTGTGACCGAGACCGTCAATTACGCCACCGTCCACCTACAGGAGATGGCCCTTCGATGACGCTGAATACCTCTGGCGCGGCACTACGGCGCACAACGCCGGTCTGGATCGCGACGGTACTCGCCACGGTGATCGCTTCTGCCGTGGTCGCCGTGACACCCGACCGGGCAGACGCGCTCGCCACACCTGTTCCCCTCGGCACGGCAACCAGCTTCGCGGTGCTGGCCGGCGCCGCCGTCACCAACACCGGCCCCTCAGTCATCACCGGAGACGTCGGAGTGCACCCGGGAACGTCCATTTCCGGCTTCCCGCCCGGGCTGGTGCTCGGAACTCTGCATTCCGCGGACAGCGTGGCCCAACAAGCCAAGACCGACCTGGTCGCGGCGTACAACAACGCCGCCGGACAGGCCACGGACGGCGCCCTTCCTCCGGACGCCGGTGGTCTGACACTGGTGCCCGGCGTCTACACCGCGTCCTCCACCCTCGGGCTCACCGGCACGCTCACCCTCGACGCCCAGGGTGACCCCAACGCCGTCTGGGTCTTCCAGGTCGGCTCCGGACTGACGACGGCCTCCGGGAGCCGGGTGCTCCTCGTGAACGGCGCGGCACCCTGCAATGTCTTCTGGCAGGTGGGCAGTTCCGCCACTCTCGGCACCGACTCCACCTTCGTGGGCACCATCATGGCCGGCGCGGCCGTCTCCGTGACCACCGGAGCTTCCATCGACGGCCGCGCGCTGGCCATCAACGAGGCCGTGACGCTGGACACCAACCGGATCACCCGGGCTACGTGTGACGCAGGCACCAACGGCGGCACCACGAACGGTGGCACCACGAACGGCGGCACCACGAACGGCGGCACCACGACCGGTGGCACCGCAACGGGTGGCACGGCGACCGGTGGTACCACCGGCGGTGTGCTGGGCGGCGTGCTCGGCGGAGCGACAACGGGCGGTGGCGTGCTCGGCGGCGTGCTCGGCGGAGCCACGACAGGCGGTGGCGTGCTCGGCGGCGTGCTCGGCGGGGCGACGGGCGGCGTTGTAGCCGGCCCCACCACAGGCGGCACCACAGGCGGCACGGCGGGCCCGATCACGGGCGGAACCCTGGGTGGCACCACAGGCGGAGGCGGCCCCAAGCCACCCGGCAAGCCCGGCAAGCCCGGCCATCCCAAGCCGCCCGGCAAGCCCGGCCACCACAAGCCCGGCAAGCCGGGTCACGAGAAGCCGGGCAGGCCCGGTCACGACCATCAGGGCGAGCACGGCAAGCCCGGCGAGCACCACGGGCACGGCGGCGACAAGTGAGTGCTCCGCACGCACTGGTCAGCGCGGTAGCGGGTCGCGCACAGGCCCCCATGGCGGGCTGACTGCCGGGGGCGGTCACCCGTGCGCGAGCGGGACGGCGGCGTGCGACGGAACTTCGATTCCTCACCGGCAAACAGCCGGACGAACACCACCGCTCTTCGATCCCACGGAGATACCCATGAGCGTCAAGAAGATCGCCGCAGCACTGGTGCCGACC